>JALZAJ010000322.1 GCA_030948465.1 Bacteroidota bacterium | reverse complement strand
TTTTGAATCGCCTTTTTTCCACCGCCTTCTTCAATCTTATTAAGTAATTTTTTTATGTTACTCAATGCCATTTTCATCACGTCTTCATTTTTATTAAACGCTATATCCATAATAAATCAATAAGTGTCAAAACTAAAACTTTAAATTTGAGTTATACTATGAAGTGACTTTTGCACCAATAAATTTCCATAATGCACCTACCGAGTTTTTTAAAATCCCTGTCAAGAAAATTTTTATTAATATGTTCCGCTATTATCATCGCCTTAAGTATCGTTTTTTTTGTCTGGCAAAAATATAAGTACAAAATAGTGCATGAAACTATTGCCAGCACTGTAGCAAAAAAAACTGACAGTCTCTATACGATAAAATATGACTCGCTTCAGTTTGACGAAATATTGGGAATGGCGCATCTAAAGAACATTCATATTGCACCGGATACTTTTCGGGTAAAAAACACCAATTATGATGATCTTCCTTACATTCTGCTCGATATAAAAATTGCTTCAATAACTGTAACCGGAGTGAAGACGGATGTGGCCTTATTAGGGCAGCAAATGATTGGAGACTCCGTAATCATTGATAGGCCCCAGGTAACGGTTTATTTTGTAAAACCATTAAGAAAAGAAACCAAAATTAATATAGAAGCGAAAGCGGTTTATGACGAGATACTTGGCAACCTGTCACTGATAAAAGTAGGCCACGTTTTTATAAATGATATAAATGTAAATGGGGTAAGCTTTGCATCAAAAGAAAAAGAGTTTGATTTTACAAATGGGAACATACAATTAACGGATATGCTGATTGATAGTGCACATAATCTTGACACCACACGAACTTTATTTTGTAAAGAAGCTGATGCAGAGGTAGCGTCGTTTATAACATACAATAATAACCGGCCTGAATTCAGAGTGAAGAATATTAATTTCCTTGGAGAGGATAACTCGCTTTCTTTCAGTGAAATTATAGTAAACAGATTTGACGATAATACTTCCGACAGCAGTAAGCTTCTAAATGCGAAAGGCCTTTACCTGGATGGCCTTGATGCGGATGAATTTGTAAAAAATAAAAATATCATTGTAAAAAATATCGCCTGCAAACATATAATTCTTTACGAGCCGCCACTTGAGAAATTAAAAATTGCAAAAAAGGATAAACCTAAGAAGAACGATAGCACCGGCTTCAGACATGTTTATAGCATTGATATGCTGCATCTGGACTTTCCTAAAGTTACCTATGTGCCCCAGGCCAGCGGGAAATATTCCTTCGGAAATATAGCCATTAAAATAAATGAGGTAAAAGCAGATGAAATCATCGATGTTCAAAAACACCCCCTTGATTTTAGTAATGAAGCTGAGATCAGTTGCCGTAAGATTGCTATAAAATCTGATGATGGCTTTTATAAATTCTCTTTTCAAAATATCGTGCTTAACTCATTAAGAAAACAATTAAATATAGCCTCCTATAGCATCAAATCTTTTTTTGGAGAGAAGGCATTTGCTGATAAAGCTCATTTTCAAAAGGACCGTTATAATGTTTTGCTGCAGGGAATTGCCCTTAAAGGGATCGATATGAAAAATCTTATTGATAAAAAGATAATCGCTTCAGACCTTGTCATTAATAAAGTCGATGCGAAAATTTATCGGGATCTTCAAAAGCCTTTAAGTGGAAAAAGTAAAGTTGGAAACTATCCGTCACAGATGCTTGAGAAAATTGATGTGCCCATAAATATTGGCAAAGCCATTCTTCGAAATGCCTATGTTGAATACAGGGAGAAAGAAGCGTTAAGTGATAGTATTGGTACTGTGAAATTCACAGAAAGCACGATTAACATTAATAATATAACGAATGTGCCTGAAGAAATTAAAAAAAATAACCAATTAAAAATTGCATTTGAGGCGAGGGCGTTGGGAACTATTCCTATAAAAGGCAGTTTTACTTTTACGCTGCATAGCCAGGAAGGGAAGTTTAAAGCTGACGGCCACATTCCTTCTTTCGATGCGCATTTATTGAATAAAATTTCGGTGCCAATGGCATTGATGAGAATTAATACCGGCACTATTGATGCACTCGATTTTAATTTCACAGGCAATAATGTGGAAGCCGGCGGGAAGATGGTAATGAAATACAGCGATCTCAAAGTGGATGTACTCAAGCATGATAAACAAACCAATAAAATAAAAAAGAAAGGGCTTATCAGTCTCCTTGCCAATATTATTGTTAAGAATGATAATCCACGTAACGGAAATCTTCGCGAAGTGAACCCGCACTTCGACCGGGATGTTCAAAAATCTTTCTTCAACCTTGTATGGAAAACCATGTTTACGGGGATGAAAAAGACATTGGGAATTCCGTAGGGGTTTTGCTTGCGCCTGCAGTTTGAATTATGGTCTGTATAAATTTTAATTGATTCTTGAATGATGGTTGTAAGTACATAAAGTAGCGGCTATAGTTGCCACTGCCTTCAGGCCGTGGATAAGAAAGTAAAAGTTTTCCTGGCCTTAGCCAAAGCTGCTCCTGATTTTTTTTTGGTTAATTTAATTTTTGATGTTCCGAATTGATATTGATTGGCACCGTATCTTAACTTCTATTTTTTTGGCTAAAGCCCATGCAATTTATTTTTATGCCCACGCCCTGAAGGCCGTGGCAATTTGAACAAGCCACAGAAAACAGTGGAGAATCTTTTTTCAAAAACACAATCACTTCTTATTCCTAATTTCTTCAGCAGCTTCTGCGCAATATTGTTGCAGCGTGTTAAAAAGAGCTTCTATAGTTTGGATGGTGGTATGAATATTTACCGGATTAATACGGAACCATGTTTTTCCTTTTAGCATTGTGGTGGCAAACCAAAAATTACCTTCCTTTTCAATCCGGGCTGCTACGGCGTGGTGAAGGCGTGTGGCATCTTCGGCACTCACATCGCCTGTATAACGTACACAGATAGCCGACATTTTTGGCTCTGTGGCGCTTTCAAAATCTTTACTGTTTACAGCGAGATCGTGCAGGTGATTTGCCTGCTCTACATTCTTATCAACCCATTCACCAATTTTATCTTTGCCGTAATGCTGAAAGCTCATCCAGACCTTCAGGCTGCGAAAGCGTTTTGATTGTTCGAATCCATTTACATAAAACTGGTATCGCACTTCTTTCTGTTCACTTTGATCTGTGAGATAGGCATGCTGAATTCCAAACGATTTGGTCAACCTGCTATGATCTTTTACAAGAACAGCTCCAACATCCAGCGGCGCATAAAACCATTTGTGCGGATCAATCGTAACAGAGTCTGCAAGTTGAATTCCTTTTAAAATATTTTTATTTTTTTGGGATAACAACATGCCGCCGCCGTAAGCAGCATCCACATGAAACCAACATTTTGCGCGAACTGCGATTTGATGTAACTCTTCAAGATCATCCACTGCTCCAAGGTTTGTGGTGCCTGCAAGTCCAATAATACATAAAGGCTTTATGCCTGCAGCTTTATCTTTTTTCAACGCGTCTTCTAATGCATCTAATCTTACTCTGTAATTATCATCTGTAGGTAATACACGGAGATTATTTCGCCCGATGCCAACAGCGTCCGTCGATTTATCAATGGAGACATGCCGCTCTTCTGAAACATATACCGCCCATTTGCCTTGCAGGCCTTCGTGCTGAGCTGTATCGCCGGTTGTAAAATCGCGGGCTAATTTTAAACCAATGAAGTTAGCCATCATGCCGCCGCTTGTGAGATTGCCGCCGGCTTTATCATCATATCCGACGAGATCATTGAGCCAGCGAATAACCCGGAGTTCCATGGCTGTGGCGGACGGCCCAATTGAGTAAGCACCTAAATTCTGATTTAGCGCCGCCGCTAACAAGTCGCCTAATATCCCTGCCGGATTTGGTGATGGCGTTATCAATCCCATATACCCCGGATGATTAACATGGGTGCAATAGGGAACTAATTTTTCTTCCAGTGCCTTTTGAATTGAATCCAAAGATTTTGGATCATTGGGAATAGCTTCGGCAAACAGTTCATTTAAAAAAGATGGCGCGACATCTGAGAACAAGGGCTTGTCATTTACATTTTGTAAATAGTCCGAGATATAATCAATAAGGTAATGACCAGCTTCGCGGAATTCATTGTATTCCATAATAAAATTTTTCTGCTTAGAAAATAAAGTAATAAGGTTTTTAGGTTTTTTGCCTTCTGGTTACCAAGGTAATAAGGTTTTTTACCATGAACTCAAACAATTTTCCAAAACAGAAATTGGATATTTTCTCAACGATATTTTTCAGGTGAGTCAGAGCTTGGAGAAAACAATAAAAATATTTTGGCTAAAGGCAAGCCATTTCAATATTCTATCCACGACCTGAAGGTCGTGGCAATTAAATAGCCTGGTATACTTTTGCGAGCGTATATCATTGGCATTATTTGTAAAAATATATCAACCCGTTTTTCATCACCAGTTTTATATTTCTAATATCATGAATATCTTTTGAGGGATCACCTTGCACCACCAATATGTCTGCAAACAAGCCAGCTTTAATTCTCCCGACCTTGTTATCAATTTTAAAAACATCAGCATTGACGGAAGTCGCAGATTGCAATACGCTCAATGGTTTCATTCCATAGTCCACCATCATTTCCATTTCGCGGGCATTATCACCATGAGTGAAAACACCTACATCGCCGCCCATACAAATCGTTACACCAGCCGCCAATGCCTCCTTAAAGCTTATACGTTTTTGTTGTATACGTAAAGGCTCCGGATCAATTCCTTTGCGCCATCCATTGTATTGTTCTATCGCATCTCCTGCCGCAAGAGTGGGGCAGAGAGCAATATCTCGTTGCTTCATCAATTTAAACAGTTCTGTTGTGCCATCATCACCGTGTTCAATAGTGGTGACGCCCGCCCTGATCGCTCTTTCCATTCCGGCGGCTGTTGTGGCATGTGCTGCAACAATTCTACCGCTGCTTGTCGCCACTTCCACCGCTTTTTTTAATTCATCAACCGTAAACGTGGGCATAGCTTCCTTGTTAGTTCCCCAGCGATAATCCGCGTACAATTTTACTACATCGGCGCCTTTGCCAATTTGCGTACGCACTTCTTTTGTTATACCATCCATGCCATCTGCTTCTGCAGCACCCTTTGGTGATTCAATATCATATCTTAATTCCTTGGGGCCATAGCTTCCGGTAGCAACAATGGCTCTTGTGGCAACCAGCATGCGCGGGCCTGGAACAATGCCTTTTTCAATAGCCTGCTTGAGTCCCACGTCATCATAACCAGCGCCTTCCGTTCCCAAATCACGTACGGTAGTAAAGCCTGCCAACAGGGTATTACGTGCATGCACAGTTGCACGGGTAACCCGCTCTGCACGCGACTCTTTAAGCACCTGGTCGTTCCAGGGAGTTTCATTATAAGGATGCAAAAAAAGATGACTGTGGCCTTCTATCAATCCAGGCAATAGCGTGCAATTCGCAAGCACCATTGTTTTGGCATTTGAAATGGCTTGGTTTAAAATTCCTGCAAAAGCGATTGTATCATTTCGTACAACAACCTGCCAGCCTTCATGCATTTGTTCTCCGTCGAATACCCTGGCCGGTTTCAAAATATATATAGAATCTTTACTGAGTTGGGCAGATGAAAAAAGAGGAAAGAGAAAGATGCAGGCAATAATTTTTTTGAAATGAATCATTAGCGGAAGATTGAATAGAGAATTGAATAGGTTTTAAATTTAGTGTATGAAATTAGTTCAACAAATAATTATAAAATGCAAACAGCTAATGCAAAACAAAAGTTTCATTAATAATACGCAATAAAATATTTTTATGATCCTGGAATTAAATATAATCAGCCAGCAATATTCCCGCATGCCGGATGAAGAATTAATTCGCTTTGCTGCCAATGAATCGCAGCACTTAACTATTGAATCATTTCATTTATTGAACTTGAATTTGAAAGGACAAAACTCAATGATGACATTTTCGAACCCATCGAAATTGATAAAGCGTTAGCTGAAGTTAACAAGCAAAATACTTTGAAAAAAATACTGTGTAAGAGTTACCGAAACGGTTTGGCATTACGCATTAGATGAAAAGAAAAGAGAAAATCTGATATAGATATTTACAAAGGCATACTTAAGAAAGGCGTTGGCGATGAATACGAATTTATGATCACTCAAGCCTGGAAAGGAAAGCAAAAGATAAACCGACAAAATCGTGGAATAGGAAATTCAGTTGGCCGTATAAACTGAGCTGGTAAAAAAATGACTAAGTTTACTGAAGGATATTTTTCATCTAAATTCTACTTAGCAATGGCAAAAATAAAAATCGCGTTTATCATAATTCTTTCATTCGTCATTGGAAGGATCGAAGCACAGGATTTGTCAGAAAAGGCAACTATTTTTTTGAATACCCTTACGCCGGAACTAACTGCAAGAACCGTTTTTGCTTTAAGCGATTCAGAACGGTTTAATATGAATTATATTCCTATTGAACGCAGAGGGCCCACCTTTCACGATTTCAATGACAAACAAAAAGCCGCAGCCCTTGAATTATTAAAAGCTTCCTTAAGTAAAGAAGGGTATCACAAAACCACCGAAATTATGGAGCTCGAGAAAGTCTTGATCATCATTGAAAATAATCAGCAAAAAATGGCGGATGGAAGTCCCATGCGTGATCCGCTGAATTATCATTTTTGCATTTTTGGCAAACCATCGGCAACCGGCTTTTGGGGATGGAGATTCGAAGGGCATCATGTATCATTAAATTTTACATCAACTGAAGGAAAAATAATTTCTTCCACGCCATCTTTCCTTGGTTCAAACCCCGGCATCGTTACTATTAAAGAAGACAGAGGTAAAGAAGTGCTAAAGCAGGAAACGGACCTTGGATTTATGCTCGTCAATTCGCTTACGGAAGATCAATTAAAGATTGCCAGGTTTGCTGATGTGGCGCCAGGAGATATTATCACCGGTAACAAACGTAAAGTTGAAGAAATGGAATTGAGAGGGATTTCATATTCGAAGCTGACGGATGATCAGAAGAAAATATTTATGAAATTACTTAACGTGTATATTGATAACTATACAGAAAGATTTTCCAAAACGTTCCGTGATAAAATTAATAAAGCCGGCATTGATAATTTATATTTTGGATGGGCAGGAAGTCTGAAACCCGGCATAGGACAGTATTACAGAATACAAGGTCCGGTGTTATTGATCGAATATGACAATACACAAAACAACGCCAATCATGTGCATACAGTGGTACGCGATCTTACCAGCGATTATGGTGAGGACTTGTTGAGAGAGCATTATGATCATGACCATCATAACTAAAAGCTTTCTGGTTTTAATTTCTTAGAGAGTCCACCGCGAACCAGGAAGGTTTTGCTCAGGAACACTTTAAATCAAAAAGCGTTCAATGAAATAATTTTTCGATTCTCTTTATATTACCTTTCCACAATTAAAAAAATGTAAATCAATAAAATCCAATGTCATGAAGTATTTAATTATTCTCGCCTTTTTTGTTTTGTCTGGCTTTTTTTCTCATGCACAAACGAACAATGCTACTTTAGAAAAAAATAGGGCGTTTACGGGTGCCGTTAGTAATAAAAAATCTTACAATGCGATCTTCCAGTTGGACACCCACGATCCAAAAATTATTGGTAAAACAATTCGAAATATTAATAACGCTCTCAATGATCCCCGAATCGCCGGAAAAGTTCACATTGAACTGGTTGCTTTTAGCGGAGGCACTGATGATTGTGGTATGCACTAAGGATGATGAACGTTGTACGATGCAATAGATTCATTTTATGCACAAAACTTAATGGCTTTTGAAAATTGAAAGAAGAAGTTTGAAATAAATTTTTTACATTGTTCATCAAAAATCGTACATCAAAAATTTTTTCACATCGTACATCAAAAATTTCTTCTCACATCAGTCCTTTCACTTTCTCCCATATTTCGGGAAGGCGTTTAATTAAAACAAGCTCTTTTCTTTTGCTGTAAAATTCCTGTATAGGCGTGCCCCAATAACTTTTGTTGCCTTCAATACTTGAAGTAATTCCTGCCTGCCCCATCACTACTGCATTGTCTCCAATGGTGATTGTTTTATTAACACCTACCTGTCCCCAGAGTATCACGCCGTCTCCTAAAGTAGTTCCTCCTGCAACGCCTACCTGCGCCGCGATCAGGCAATTTTTTCCAACTGTTACTTCATGCCCGAGGTGTACCAGGTTATCAAGTTTCGTTCCTCTTCCAATTTTTGTTTCATCACTTACACCGCGGTCAATAGTACAGTTGGCGCCAATCTCGACGTCGTCTTCAATTACAACCTTGCCGCAGCTTTGCATTTTTTTGTACCACACGTCCCTGCTTTTTTTTGTATTCATATAATAGGCATCACTGCCGATAACAGTTCCGGAATGTATCTCTACATTGTTTCCAATAATAGTATTATCATAAATAGTTACGTTTGGATGGATGATACAATTATCCCCAATGATCACTTCGTTGCCTAAAAAAACATTAGGCATTATCGTAGTATTATTTCCTGTCTTTGCAGAATCGCTTATCATTTTATTGGACGAAATAAACGGACGAAAATGTTTTACGATTTTTAAATAAGCTTCGAATGGATCATCAACTATAAACAAAGTTTTTCCATCAGGCACATCTGTTTTATTATTTATAATTATAAATGTTGCTTCGCTGTTGAGACAGGTATCATAATATTTTTGGTGGTCAACAAACGCGACGTCTCCTTTGGTTACTTTATGAATTTCGTTGATGCCGGTTGCGTAAGAATTTTGATTGCCTGCGATTTCAGCATTAATTAGTTTGGATATCCATTGTGCCGAAACAGGAGAGGGAAACTTCATAATAATTGTTTAGGCATCAAAGATAAAGATTGCGATTTGTATGCCCTCGGGACACGATTTTATCATAGCGGGGAAAAAAATTTTGTAAATTTTTTTTTGAAACACAAGAATTGATTTTCACTATGAAGTAATTTTTATAATGGTTTAAATAGTTTAACGACCGGTATATAAAAAAATATGGAATTACATTTTTCTTTCAAACTGTTATGCAGTGCGGGTTTGTAGAGCTTAGTTCATTTATGTTTTGATGTATGCCATTCTGAAGTATATAAAAAGTAAAAAATGATGTCAGGAATTTTATCGAAAAATAACCTCGCTTATCCACAACTGATTTTAGAATGTTGATAAAATAATTAAGAAAAATTTTCTTGTTAGAAGAAATTATTTTTAATATTGTGTAGGAAATTTTATTTCCTGTACTTACTAACCCATCCATATAACAAAGCCCGTGCAATTTAAAGACGGGCTTTATTATTTTTAGCAGCTCTTCTTCTGCATGCTATTTATATTTTTTAGAAAATTATTTTTTTGAACAACTATTTTATTCTTCATAAACCTTTCAATGTTCTTTCGCAATTTTCACCGCAGGAAGGAAAAAAAACATTGAAAGATATTTTTGATCTCCCTTTAAATGTATATCCGATAGGCAGGCTTGACTATGACAGTGAAGGCTTATTGATAGTGACCGATGATAAAAAATTAAACCATTACCTTTTGAATCCCCTGCATGAACACGAAAGAGAATATTGGGTGCAGGTAGAACACGTCATCACTCAAAAGGCAATCGATGAATTAAAAAAGGGTGTTAGTATTAATATCAACGGAAAGGCATATCACACAAAATCCTGCGATGCACAAATATTTTCGGAGGCGCCTGCCGTGTCTGAAAGAACGCCGCCTATTCGTTCAAGAAAAAATATTCCGGTGAGTTGGTTTAAACTAATTCTATCAGAAGGAAAGAACCGGCAGGTAAGAAAGATGACAGCAAAAGTTGGATTTCCTACGCTTAGGCTTATTCGCTATCGAATAGAAAAACTTACGATAGATCAATTGTATTCCGGTGAAATGAAAATGCTATCTCAAAGAGAATTGTATAACTTGCTGCAAATAAAAAAACAATATTGACTATGTTAAAATCAATGACAGGTTTTGGAAGAGCAGAACAAACAGTTAATGACAAAACATTCTTAGTTGAAATAAAATCTCTGAATGGCAAGCAGCTCGAAATGAATTTAAAAATTCCCCCGCTATTAAAGTCTTATGAGTTTGACATCCGCAATTTGCTCCAGGAGAATCTTTTAAGAGGATCTGTAGAATGTTTTATAATCATCAAGCAAAACGGATCATCGAAACCGGTTGTTATAAATACGGATCTTATCAAGGCATATTATAATCAAATAAGTGAGTTGGCAACTGATTTAAAAATTGATACCAACTCCGTGCTAAGTGCACTATTAAGATTACCTGAAGTGGTGAGTCCAAGTAATGAAATACTTGGTGAGAACGATTGGGCAGAGCTTAAAAAAGTTATTGAAGCTGCGTTAAAAGAATTAAACGATCATCGCATTGAAGAAGGAAAATCATTGGATAAAGAATTACGCCTTCGCATTAAAAATATTAATGCGCAGGAAGAAGAGATCCTTAAACTTGAGCCCAAAAGGAAAGAGCGCATGAAAACAGAATTGATTCAATTGCTGGAAGAAAATGTTGGGAAGGAAAATTATGATCCCAATCGCCTGGAGCAGGAACTTATTTATTACATCGAGAAAATTGACATCAGGGAAGAGCAGGTACGTCTAAAAAATCATTGCGAATATTTCACAGATATTATGGATGGAAACGAAGAAGCTATGGGTAAAAAATTATCATTTATCGTCCAGGAAATTGGGCGTGAAATAAATACGACGGGTTCAAAAGCTTATGACTCCGATATTCAAAAATGTGTGGTGCACATGAAAGATGATCTGGAAAAAGCAAAGGAACAAGTCTTCAATGTTCTTTAATTCAATTTCCTTTTTATAAATAGAAAACAAATTAGTTTGAAAAAAGATGATTTGAAAAAAGCTATATCGGTATTACTGTTAACCATCCTGTCAGCATCCTGTATTAAAATTGATCAATTTGAAAAGACCGTGCAGATACCAACGCAGGAATGGTTTTATAATAACATCCCGACCTTTACCTTTCACATAACTGATACAACCTCTCCGTACAATTTGTATATCGTACTTCGCCATACAGATTCGTATGATTACAAGAACATCTGGCTTCGTTTGGGATCTGCATTACCTGGGGATTCCATGCGATTTCAAAATATAGATGTCACCCTTGCCAGCGATGCCAATGGCTGGGATGGATCAGGGATGGATGATATTTTTGAAGTAAGAAAGAACATCAGCCGTGGACCGGTTCCATTTAAAAAAGCTGGCGACTATACATTTTCTGTCGCACAAATAATGCGGGAGAATCCTCTTCAGCATGTAATGAACGTGGGAATACGTGTAGAAAAAATCTCAAAGCAATAATTTGCTAAACTCCAAAGCTTCTTTAAAAATCTATTCTTCAGGAATGCAATTTTCTTAATTTCAATTTTGAAAATATGCAACGAAATATATTCGCTCTTCATAATCATTAAGATAAATTTTTGCGTACTATTTATATTTTATATTGGGTGTTACTTAGCTACATTGTAGCTGCACTTATCTTTTGGTTTATTGCCCTTAATTCTCAAAACAGGGATCTCACCCGTTACCGGCTGGATATGATTGATGTAAATGATGAAAACCATGAGGTAAAACAAAAACGAATTGAAGATTCCAGCAACCGAAAAGCTACTCAATACTTAGGAGAAGGAATCGCCTTTTTTTTATTGATAGTGACTGGTGCGGTTTATGTTTTCAGGGCTATAAACCGGCAACTGCATCAATCACAGCAACAGCAGAATTTCATGATGGCCATTACACATGAACTTAAAACGCCTATAGCCGTAACCAAACTTAACCTCGAGACATTACAAAAGCGATTGCTTAATCCGGAGCAGCAGCAAAAGCTTATCCGCACCACCATCCAGGAGGCTGACCGGTTAAATGCCTTGTGTAACAACATGCTGCTGACCAGCCAGTTTGAAGCAGGTGGATATTCTATTATCAAAGAAAAAATTGATCTGACTGAGCTGGTAAAAGAATGCGCACACGATTTTAAAGTCCGGTTTCCTTTTAGAAAAATTGAGACTAAGTTTAATGGAAAGCATTTTGTCTCAGGAGATAAAATGTTATTACACCTTGCTGTTAACAATCTTTTAGATAATGCAATAAAATATTCCGGACGGGAGGACATAGTTTTGCTAAAGATCTTTAAAGAAAATAATTTGCTGAAGCTGCAGATCATTGATGAAGGGCCGGGTATCGTGCAGGCAGAGAAAGGCAGGATTTTTGAAAAGTATTTTCGCGGGGCAAACAGGCAGACAAAGGGTACAGGGCTTGGACTATATCTTACCAAAAAGATTATTAAAGAACATAACGGGCATATTCACGTGGCAAATAATGATCCCAGGGGAAGTATTTTTGAAATAAGTTTTGCAGAGCAAAAAAATTTATAACCTATACATTCATTTTTATGCAACAGAAAAAACTATCCATCCTTCTTGTAGAAGATGAAGAAAATATGCAGGATGCCCTTCGGCTAAATTTTGAAATGGAGGATTACGAAGTAACATCTGCTTATGATGGCGCTGCGGCATTGCGGGCGGTGAACAACGAATATTTTGATCTTATAATTCTTGATGTTATGCTTCCTGAAATTGATGGCATAAGTGTTTGTGAAAACATCAGGTTAACCAATACTGAAATTCCAATTTTAATTTTAAGTGCAAAAAATAACAGCACAGACAGAGTATTAGGATTAAAAAAAGGAGCCGACGATTATCTCACAAAGCCTTTTGATCTGGAAGAACTTTTGCTAAGAGTGAACAAGCTTATTAATAAAAGCAAAAAGATCTCGTCGAAAGAGATGGTCGCGGAAGATTATCTTTTTGGAAGTAACTATATTAATTTCAAGGCCCTCGAGTGTACTACTTCCGAAGGCAGTAAGATCGCCCTTACTAAAAAAGAAGCGATGCTGCTCAAGCTGCTTATAGAGAATAAAAATGAAGTAGTTACCCGGGAAAAGATCTTGCAGGCGGTGTGGGGATACAACGTTTATCCAACTACAAGAACAATAGATAATTTCATTTTAAGTTTTCGCAAATATTTTGAGACTGATAGCAAGAACCCTAAATACTTTCATTCTGTAAGAGGTGTAGGTTATAAGTTTACAGAAAATTAATTCCTCTTTTCAGCACATTTGTTTATCGAGCAAGGCTACCACTTCGGAAGCTTTTTCATATACCTGTTGTAAATGATTCGTGCTGGCAGGAGGGGCATATACATTAAGTTCCACTTCATCGAGCAGGGAAGTGAGCATAAGCGAAGTGCCAAGTCCGATATTACACTTATCTAATTCCTCGTTTAATCTTTTTTTGGTAAGCTCTTCGGAAGGGACTTTAAATTTTGCGGCCAAATATTTTTTAAGTGATGCATCCAGCACTTTATAAAATTCAATCTCATTGTGCTCCATCATCTTGTCATGTGCATCTATCAATGGATTTTCCGGAATAACAAATTCGGTATCCTCTTTCATCACCGGAGCGCCCGCTGCGGGCAACTTTGAGGTGGCTTTTAATAATTCCGTTTTTTTCTTTTCTATTGATTTGCGTTTTGCAATTAAGAATGTAAATCCCATAAGTAATACGAAGCCTGAAATAAAATAAGGGCTGTACTTTGACCAAATATTACTTTCGGCGGGTTCCTGTAAATTTAATTTTTTTGCATAAACGTTTTGTGAATTTCCTTTTCCCAGTGTTACATTAATCACCATCGGTTGGGTATGCAACGTTTTATAGTGGCCTGACGAAGGATCAAAGTATGAAAATGAAATTGGTGGTACGGTATAAGTACCGGCCTTTGAAACAGTAAATGGATGGGTAAACGTTTTACTGCCTTTCATAGGAACAGAAAATTTATCAATATCGTCTGTAACCTTTGCATCGTATCCATCGATTCCATCGGGCCATAGTATTTTGGGAGAATTAATTAAATGAATATTCCCTTCCCCTTCAAGAATTACTTTCACATTTCCTGCGTCATCCGTAGTAATATTATTTTTTTCCAGGGACGAACTGATCTTAAAGTTCCCAACTGCACCTTTGAAATCCTGCGGCTTATTCGTATCGGGTAATGGCCTTACAGCAATTTGAACAGGCTTACTTTGAAGGTTCACATGCTGTTCAACAACTGAGTTTTGTGGCGAACTGGAATTGGCAAAATCCTGCAACATGTCATAAAACATGTCACCCTTTTGTGCCCCCGCATATTCTGATTTTATAAAGGTTACTTTATTATCTGTCACAACCGGATCGAGCGTGACTGTTCCTGCTTGTAACGGATACAACTGTACTTTTCTCAAAGTATAAACATTGTAATCACGCCCGTTATATTTTTCAACAGCCGCGGCATTATTGTCATTTAGTTCCAGTTCACTTACCGAAAATCCATTAAAGGAAGGCGCATTGGTTACCACAGATTCCGTGCGAAGCCTGGTATATAATTTATAAGAAGCAACAATGGGTTCCCCAACATAGCAACTCGTTTTACTAACGTCCAGTTTTATAAATAGATTCTTTTGAACTTTATCATTTACATTTTCTCCCTTCTTCAGGATGTAATCATCAAACTGATGGGTAACCGGTTCCGGAGAAAAATCAAAATTCAGGTTGCTGAAAGGCGACAGGGAAGTAGCGCCGGAATTGGAAGAAGGATTAGAAGCGTTAGTAACTTCAACATTTAAGGGCTCGCTGTAATATTCTTTGCCGTTTACCTTTGCAATAGCAGGCCCTATTACATATTTACCAGCCGCCTTTGGTTTTAGATAAAAGCTTATAGCAACATATTGATCCGTTTTCCCATTCACAATACTCATTCCACTCTGTTGATTAGGACCGCTTACAATGCTGAAATTTTTGAAGCTTGGTGGTATGATCGTTTCCACATCAGATGCATTTTGCACCATAAATTGTATTTGCAAATAATCGTTTTTACCAATCTTTTTACTGGGGCAAATTGCAGAAAACTTTACCTGCGCAAACGATTTAGTATTTACAAAAACGCCAGATAAAAGCACTAAATAAAATAGAAGTCTGGCCGTGCCGGAGTGTAAAAATTTAATCATCTATTTCATTCATAATATTGAACTACAAATTTACTCTTAAAAGAAAAGGAATATCTGCCAAAAAAACAAGCCCCTGTTAAAAAATTTTTAAAAGGACAGGCCATTAGGGTAAATCGCCTTGCTGTGGCCGTATTACAATATCTTCTACACATGCCTGTGGTGATAAGTGTGAAGCAGTATAAACCATGCTGGCTATATCGTTTACTTCCATTATTCGCGAAGCTTCAATTCCCGCACCCTCCCAGGAAGAAGTATAAACTGCACCCGGATAAACGGTAGTCACTTTGATATTGTATGGTTTCATTTCTTCACGAAGATTTTTACTGAAACCCATTAAAGCATATTTGCTTATACTGTAGGAACCTCCGTTATGGTATGCATGTAACGATGCGATAGAACAGATATTAAAAATATGTCCATTCTTTTTTTCCATCATGGCCGGAAGTAATAACCTGGTGAGGTGATAAGCGCTGTATAAGTTAGCATTAATCATTTTTTCCAATGTTCCTTCTTCTTCGTTGTAAACACTTCCCGGAATAAACTGGCCGGCATTGTTAATCAAAATATCAATTGAGTTATTTTGATTTGAAATCCATTCCGCAAATTTGATCACACCACTTTTATAGGCAAGGTCGATCGCGAAATGTTTTACAAGAACTTCCGGATTTTGTTCTCTTAATTCCCGGGCAGCTTTTTCGAGATTATTTTCGTTTCGTGCGCAGATAAAGAGTTGGTTGCCCGCTGTACAAAATTTTTCAGCAATGGCTTTTCCAATACCTTTGCTGGCTCCTGATATTACAATATTCATAATTTAATTTCGTTGAATAAAAATGCTGTTGAATAACAAATCTAAAATTTTAACTCCAGACCTTAAGACTGATGAGATTAGTAGTGGACCAATACAGGAAGGCGTTTTCAATTCACCGCTAACAAATAAAGCGGGCTCATTAAAATACCGTCATCTCTTTTTTGACCTTGACCACACGTTATGGGATTTTGATGCGAATGCAAAAGAATCCCTTGTTGAGCTGTATAAAATGTTTGGACTTGAAAAAAAAGTGATCCTCCGGTTTGAAGAATTTTACGCTACTTATACAAAACATAATACCATTTTGTGGGATCGGTATCAAAAAGGATACGTTACAAGCGACGACCTTAAGTGGAAGCGTATGTGGCGCACGCTGTTGGATTTTAAAATTGCAGATGAACCATTAGCAAGAGAAATGAGCGCACAGTTTCTAGAAATATTGCCCACCAAAAAAAAGGTGTTTGATTACACTTTCGAAATATTGGATTATCTGAAACAAAAGAATTATGCTATTCATATAATTACTAACGGCTTCGAAAAAACTCAATGGAGCAAGCTTACTAATTCCAATCTCTCAAAATATTTTACTCATGTGATCACCTCAGAAATTTCTAACTCAGTAAAGCCTAAAAAAGAAATTTTCGAATACGCATTGAATATAACGAATGGGAAACTGGAAGAATGCATCATGATTGGCGATAACCCCGAAGCCGACATACAGGGAGCCATCAACGCGGGAATGGATACCATTTTTGTAAATCATATAAAGGCGGATTGCTTAATAAAACCCACCCATACTATATTCCATTTAAAGGAGCTGGAGGCTATATTATAAAGGGGCTATTTTAAATGTTTGCGCTTTCTAAATTTCTTTCTGATGGCTGGTCAGGTTCTTCGCCAGCCGGCACCAACGTATCAATAGTCGCCAGAACAGTAACTCCGCCTTTTACCGCCTGGTTCAGCTTTACATTTAATTCAGTACCTACCGGAAGCAAAACATCTACACGGCTTCCAAATTTTATAAATCCCATTTCAGTTCCCTGCTCAACACTTTGACCTACCTGGAGATAATTAACAATCCGCTTAGCCACAGCGCCCGCAATTTGCTTTACAAGTATTATCGCACTATCACTTTTTATTACTACGGAATGCCTTTCATTTTCTGTTGATGATTTTGGGTTCCATGCCACGAGATATTTGCCTTTATGGTATTTGCTGTATAAAACCTCTCCTGTCATCGGGATGCGATTTATATGCACATTAGCCGGGCTCATAAATATGGATACCTGAAGTCTTTTATCATGAAAATATTCGGGATCAATAGTTTCTTCTATTACGACTACTTTTCCATCTGCAGGGCAAATAACCTGATGATGTGCTACGGTACAATTTCTTTTTGGTGAGCGAAAAAATGAAATGATAAAGAGTAATAATAAAAGGCTTGTTCCAAAAACGATCCATGATATCACAGGCATGGATGCACTAAAAAAATAAAAGAAAATAATATTGAGAGCGCCAAAAACCAGCGCGCTTAACGCAATGGATTTATAGCCTTCTTTGTGAATATTCATCCAGTAAGTTTAACTACAAATATAAAAAAGTGAATGGGAAGAATAGCGTATTATTTTTCAGCGGATCATTTATAAAAAAAAGTAATACAAACCCACAGCGAGTGAAGCAATAAGCAACGAATCAAACCGGTCTAAGAAGCCGCCATGCCCCGGCATCAGGGTACCACTGTCTTTTACCTTTGCCAGGCGTTTTAATTTGCTTTCGAGCAGGTCACCCAGCGTACCAAAAACTGCGCAACAGGAAGCGATAATTATCCATAACTCAAGACTGTAATAACCGGTTGCTTCACCAACTAGCGAAATAGTCAGCACACATAATACGACACCGCCAATTGTGCCTTCCCAGGTTTTTTTAGGGGAGATTTTGGATAAAGGTGTTTTGCCAATTAGTGATCCAACAAGGTAGGCCATTGTATCATTTATCCATATTGAAAAAATAATTCCGAAAGGGAGTATAGGTGAATACTGCCAGGCATGTTGATATTCTTCCTGAAACAAAATGGAATTTATGGAAGGAAAACCTAATAGTACCAGCAGTATTAAGGGAACGGTTATATACGCTAAACCGAATGGAACAAAATAGCCCCACGTTGACGGTTTTATTTTTTTAATCAGCCTAACGAATTCATACCAGCATCCAAAATGAATAATAATAAAAAGAATAATGAAACTCCATGAACTCAAGAAAAGCCCCGTCAACATTATGATCACAAAAACAGTTGCTGTGGTACTCCTGGTTTTAAAAGTTTGGGAATCGAAAGCCATTTAGAATATTAAGATTGAGCAGTTGCCCAGTTATGAAAATCATCATCCGGAAGGTCGTCCTGCACTTCTTTTGCTTTTTCTATTGCAGAGAATTCTTTAAATTTCCTGAAGAGATAAATTATCAGGAGAAGAGCTATAACGCCAACCCATAAAGGAAAACTTTGCTCAACATCTTTTGGAGATTTCTTTTCAGAAAGAGTAATCACATATAAGGCAGTAACCTGGATGCCATTATATAAAAAATGAAAAAGTATCGATAGCCATATATTGCCGCTGTAATAAAAAACAAATCCAAGGATCACTCCCAAAGCAAATCTTACCAGGAAACCGTAATAAGAAAGATGAATGAGGCTAAAAATAATTCCCGTAATAATGATAGCAACCCACGGACCTTTGAACCAGCGGATGAGTATGTTTTGCAAACCGGCTCTGAAACAAAGTTCTTCAAAAATCCCAGGCAGCACCCCTATTAATAGTAATGAAATAATATACTTGGGAAATGAATTAATATTGATCAGGGCAGCTTCCTGCACAGCCCGTGCATCTTCCATCGCTTTAAATTTAATAGCCCATTCCTTTGGGATAGGAAGTATATTATTAAGTTCGCCCAGGGCGCCCGATAAAAAGAACGTGAGAATAAGAATGCCAATAACAAGGAAGAATTGTTTGTAATTAATATTGGTATTAAAACCAAGATACCTGGATGGCTTACGGTAACAGATAGCCGCAAATAAATACACAGGAACAAAAAACATAAAGAAGGTGGAAATTGCCTGGATGGCTAAAATAGCATAATAGTACTGAGGTTTAAGCATGTCCTCCGTCATGGACAGCAAAGGCCTTCCGGTCATCATAATCCAGATAGCAACAGAAACTATTGCTCCTAAAATAAGCCCTGCACCAATGAAGCCGAGGAACATACCCAATTGAGCAGGATAACTAATGTTTTTGGAATTTCTGTCCACCGTCATTATCTCAAATTTTAAGTGCGTAAATTTACAGCCAAATTTCTGCTTTAAGCCGTTGGCTTTGAGTAACTATAAATTCAGAAAAAAATCAAATATCAACTTTATAAAACATGCCTTCAATAGGTAACATAGAACTTCCTGATTTTCCTTTATTGCTGGCCCCCATGGAAGATGTGAGCGATCCGCCGTTTCGTGCCGTATGTAAAGACAACGGCGCCCATCTTATGTACACCGAGTTTATAAGCAGCGAAGGACTTATAAGAGACGCCATAAAAAGCAGGAAGAAGCTTGATATTTTTGATTATGAAAAACCGGTGGGGATACAAATATTCGGAGGAGATGAAGAAAGCCTGGCTCTTGCAGCAAAAATTGTTGACGCTACTAATCCTGATTTACTGGACATTAATTTTGGCTGCCCTGTAAAAAAAGTTGCCTGCCGCGGCGCCGGCGCCGGCGTGTTAAAAGACGTGCCGTTGATGGTGCGTTTAACCGACGCCGTTGTAAAGAGCACAAAATTACCAGTAACGGTGAAAACAAGGCTGGGCTGGGATGATAACACAAAAAATATCGAAGAAGTAGCCGAGCGGTTGCAGGACGTAGGAATAAAAGCGCTCGCCATTCATGGCCGCACCCGTACCCAAATGTATAAAGGCGAAGCAGAATGGACTTTGATTGCAAAAGTGAAAGAAAATCCCAGAATTACTATCCCCGTTTTTGGTAATGGTGATATTGATTCTCCCCACAAAGCATTGGAATATAAAAACCGGTATGGAGTTGATGGCATTATGATAGGCCGCGCAGCTATTGGATACCCGTGGATATTTAATGAGATAACACACTTTGTGAATACCGGCGAAATACTGGCTCCTCCTACGATTGAAGAGAGAGTAGCTGTTTGCAAAAAACATTTGATAAAATCTTACGAGTGGAAAGGGCCTGTGGTTGGCATCAATGAAATGCGAAGGCATTACACTAATTATTTGAAAGGGATGCCCAACATTAAAGAATATCGCCTTAAGCTCGTAACCTTAAAAGAAGTAGATGAAATCCTTGAAGTTCTTGATATAATCGTCGATCAGTACAGCGGCTATGAATTTGAAAGATCTTCAATTGAGCTGATCAATTACCATGAAAAATGTGCCGTATAAATCCTGTCGGCACCGGTGTAGCCGTTAGATAGGACGAAGTAAAATCCTTGCAGAATATGTGTCGCAAAACCATCTGTTACGCAATATCAAGTGGCGAAAAAGAAGAAGAAAATATTTTTGAAAGATTGCCATTTTCATCAACCAAATACTTATAAAAGTTCCATTGAGGCGGCTCATCATTCCAGCCGTTTTTACTTGCATCAGTCAGCCATTGATATACGGGTTGTTTGTTGGTTCCCTTCACATCATCTTTTTTAAAAAGTGGAAAGGTTACGCCATAATTTACTTTGCAGAAATTGGCGATTTCATCATCAGAACCAGGTTCCTGTGCGCCAAAATTATTAGAAGGAAAGCCCAAAATGATAAGGTTTTTATTTTGTTGATGTAAAAGTTCGAGCTCTTTATATTGAGGCGTGTAGCCGCATTGGCTCGCAAGGTTAACAAGTAAAACTTTTTTAGTGCGATATTTTTCAAATGAAATTTTTTCTCCTGTGTTGGAGATTGCTATTAAAGAATAAAAGTCCACCAGAGCTTTTTTATTGAACTTATTTTCCGCAATATTAATACCCATTCCGGTGATTTTAGAGATTTTCATTCGCAGGTTATATGTTGAAGATATCAGAGTTTTTATAAAAGACATTAGCGATATTTCCTATTTAAATTTTACTATGATAATCGATTTTTTTTATCCAATCAATTTTTTAAACCATTTCATTTTTCCTTTAAATGGCGGATATTTTAAAGAAGGATCAATCCATGTTGAGCTTTTTAAAACAGGCTTTGCATGTGTAAATACATCAAAAGTATTTTTTCCATGATAAGCGCCCAGGCCGCTGTTGCCAATGCCGCCGAAAGGCATGTTTTCATTGGTAAAATGCCAAACGGTATTATTAATGCATCCGCCGCCAAAAGAAACTTTTTGCATCCATTCTTCTTCCGTGTTTTTGTTTTTTGTAAATAAATAAAAAGACAATGGATTTTCGTTCTGGTTTACCATTTGCATGGCTTCATCAGTTGTTGTAAATACCAGAACAGGAAGTATCGGTCCAAAAATTTCTTCTTTCATCACGTCGTTCTCTAATGAAATATTAATGAGCAGGGTTGGTTCAATATACAATCGCGATTCATCATAACTGCCACCATAAAATATTTTTTCTTTATCCAGATAGCTCACTAATTTTTGAAAGCGATTCTTATTAATTATTTTTCCAAAATCGCTGCTGGTTGAAGGATTGCGACTATAAAATTTTTCGATAGTAATTTTCAATTCGTTCAATAATTGATCTTTAACTTCTCCATGAACCAAAATATAATCAGGTGCAATACATGTTTGCCCGGCGTTTAAAAACTTTCCAAGAACGATCCTTTTGGCGGCCACTTTTATATCTGCATCTGCACATACAATGCAGGGGCTTTTGCCGCC
>JALZAJ010000320.1 GCA_030948465.1 Bacteroidota bacterium | reverse complement strand
GTGAGAATGCTTCTTTTTTTACATTTTTCGAGAGCGCCAAGTACATAGGGCGTGGTGCCACTCGACGCAATTCCAATTACGAAATCTTTAGAACTCACCTTGTAAACTTTGAGATCTTTCCATCCCTGGTTTACATCATCTTCAGCAAATTCCACGGCGCTGGTTATTGCCTTCTTTCCGCCTGCTATTATGCCGGTCACCAGGTTTGCGGGAACTCCATAAGTGGGCGGACATTCGCTTGCATCTAAAATACCGAGCCGCCCACTTGTTCCGGCGCCAATATAAAAAAGCCTGCCGCCTCCAAGCATTTTATCCGCAGCCGTATCAACGAGCTTTTCTATTTGAGGAAGTGCAGACTCTATTGCATTAGCCACTTTTTTGTCTTCACTGTTTATACCGGAAAGAATTTCAGAGATGGACATTTGCTCCAGGTGGCGGAAGTGTGAAGGCTCTTCGGTAACTTTTCTAAAAGTCATTTATCAAAAATTTTCACTCAAAGCTATTACAACGATCATAATTACGGACGAATAAGATTTGTAGTAAAATGAAAAGTACCGCCGCGAAAACACGGTATTTCTTTCTGAATTCTAAAGTATAATTTAAAAAAGAAAATAATTCGTGCCCGGTTTTTGTATAAGTAAAATTTGTGGATATGAAAACCGAACGATCCTTATTAAGATGAATGAATGAAGAACATCTCAATATATCTGAATTTATCAATGCAAAAGTGACCTGGATAAATTTAACGTTGTTATCTTTTTTTCAATTCCTCAATTTCCCTTTCCAGCTTGGCAATAGTCGCGTTGATGTTATCCAGGCGCTTGCCCTTTTTTGATATTTTAAAAGTCGGATGAACAGTTTTAAGCTCGGCTTTGTATTCCTCTAATTGTTCTTTTAAGGTTTTAAGCTTACCTGCAATTTCAGTTTTTCTAATTGCCCTTGCCATGGTTTTAAATTTGATTTAGATGCATAAAACTAACAAAATAAATCCCTTTTGATAAAACCTTTTTATTTTTATTTTCATGGCGTGAAAAAATTAAAAGAATTCGTTAACAATACGAAATACCATCATCGGCACTCACTAAACTATCGCTAAAATTTTTACCTTACTGAAATAATAATTCCATTTGTTCCGTAGCGGCAGGGTCATAAACTTTGGATAATCTTAAATTGTAAATCAGTATCATTTGAAAGTTTTATACTTTTATATAAATGAAAATGTGATCTTCCCAATGAAACCTTTTTTAATCTCGGCTTACTTTATACTCGCTTTCCTTTTTAAAATAAATGCACAATCTATTGATTCCGTTATTGAGAAATACGGTACCGATTATGCGCAGGAACGGGCTTATCTTCATTACGATAAATCCACTTATGCTCCCGGCGAAACGATATGGTTCAAGGCTTATTTGCTGCAAGGCATATTGCCCGTGAATGAAAGCAAGACCTTTTATATTGACTGGACGGACGATAATGGAAATCTGCTTGCCCATAATTTGGCGCCTTTACTGGATGGAACAGCCTACGGGCAGTTTGATATTCCCGCTGCCTATGCCGGTAAATTTATTCATATAAAAGCCTACACGAAATGGATGCTCAATTTTGATTCTGCATTTCTATATAATAATGACATTCGTATTCTCTCAAAAAGGGGTATAACCCAGGGTGCGAAAATAACAATTGTTCCTTCCCTGCAATTTTTTCCTGAAGGAGGTGATATCGTTGCCGGGGTTACTAACAAGGTTGCCTTTAAGGCGAACGATCAATTTGGAAGGCCCATAAACATAAAAGGAATTGTTCAAAATAATGCGGGTGCTATGGTAGATAGCCTTCGCGTTATTCATGATGGCATGGGATATTTTTTTATCTCGCCAAATGAAGGAGAAACCTTTAATGCAAAGTGGTCTGTGAAGGCTTTATTGCAAAAAGATGAAAAAGGCACGGAACATAATTCACCTTTGCCGGTTGTGAAAAGTGAAGGTGTATCGTTACAGGTATTACCCTCCAATAAAAACCGCATTTTCAATATACTGGCATCTCCAAAGGAAGCAACCGTTTTAGGTAAAATTCATGTAATCGGAACGATGTATCAACACGAGATTTTTAAAACTGAGCGGGATATTACAAGCGGCGAAGCGCGAGGTATCGTTCCTACCGGGGATCTGCCAAGCGGAATACTTACCATTACCGTATTTGACGCGAATTGGATTCCCCTGGCAGAGCGCATCACCTACATTAATAATCACGAATATATTTTTCAACCAGCGATGCAAGTTCAACATTGGGGATTAAACAAAAGAGCAAGAAACGAAATTGAAATCTCAATTCCTGATAGCCTCGCCGCAAGCTTATCGGTTGCAGTTACTGATATAGATATTGACTCGGATAGCAGCGATAATATTATTTCACACCTGATGCTTTCCGGGGAACTTAAGGGAAGGGTTTACAATCCTTACTGGTATTTTAAAGATTCAAGCGACAGTATAAGCAGCCAGTTGGACCTGGTAATGCTAACGCATGGCTGGCGCAGGTT
>JALZAJ010000318.1 GCA_030948465.1 Bacteroidota bacterium | reverse complement strand
TCAATTCTTTGCTTATCTGCATATATTCTTTGATTTAACGGGGAATTGTTTCTTATAATGTTATGCTCTCCGGAAACTATTTGAAACGAACCAATCGTGTCATTAACAAGCGAATCAATATCAAATTCTGTTTTGTTAAGTTCCAATTGTCCGCTTTGAATTTTCGACACATCGAGAAGGTCATAAATAAGTTGTTGAAGCTTATTCACATTTTCCAACGCCCGTTGAACATATTTTTTATGCGGTTGTTTATCCTCAATATTATTAAGCACCTGGAGGTAAGCCTTGATGCTGGTTAATGGAGTTTTTAATTCGTGACTTGCTATTCCAATAAATTCATCTTTTTTCTTTTGGCTTTCCATTACCTGGTCCATCAACTGGTTAAAAACGGTAGATAGTGCACTGATCTCATCTTTACCGGCGGTTATCAAATGGCTTTTATAATCTCCTGTTGTACTTACCTGCTTCATTATATTTACGAGATATAAAAGCCGTTTGGAAAAATAACCTTCCATGATCAAAGCTATAATAAAAGCAAGTCCAACCCCAACGATCAACAATACAATAGCAATATGATATTGGGTATTTTTTATTTCATCAAGTTCAGTTACACGAACTCTTAAATAAACCGACCCAATGGTTTCTTTATTAATAACTATATTTTTATTTATTAAAAGTTCATTTGGGGTAAATCTGAACTTTTCTTCATTTAAGTCATTCAGGGAAAAATGAAAAGTATTTACACCGGGTTTTGTATAGCTGGCTAATACCTCTTTGTTCTTATCAAATATGAAAGCATTAAGAATATCCGGTGCTCCTCGTTTCAGGTCAGATAAAATATCGGCTGCTTCCGCAGTATCATGAAGGTCTATTGCATGGATGCTGTTGAGGCCAATTACCTCCGCCAGGCTGATCATGCTTTCTGCCTTACGCTGTTTGTAATATCTTATGTGAGTGATAACGAAAGCGCCAAAACAAAGTCCCAGCACGGTCATACTGGTAAAAACCTGCATTAGCACAAGCTTATTTTTTATGGATATATCTCGTAGATTAAACAATTTGTTTCGTAAAAAGATGGAAGGATTTTTGGATTATGATAATCTGCATTTTGAAAGGCTTACGCTTTTTTGATTTTTCAATGCGAGCTCATTTTGCAGCGGTGTACCGGCCGTAAATGTAAGTTTATCATTTTGTAACCGGTATGAAAGCTTCTTCATTTAAAAGACAACTTGTTCCTCATTCTTAAAAACCGAAACATACAATTTTAGGAAGTTTATATTTTAAAAATTAGGATTATAATTTATACTAAATTGATTCTGTTTGTTTCTATAATAAGTGCGCTGTTATCTTTATTAAGTATTTGCATAAAAAGTAACCTTGGGGACCGAAATACATACATCGATCTTTGCAGGCAAAGTAGAGAGTAAAGAGTTTGCATGAAATTTTATTAAAAACATTTTATTCATAATTATGTCATTTTTTATAAATGAGTAAGATTCTGATTATTGACGATGAAGACAAACTAAGAGAATTTGTGGAAGCACAGCATGGAAGATATGGGTCGAAAGTGAAATTGGAAAGGGCTCAACTTTTAGTTTTCAATTGCCTGTTAAAACGATTATTTAAGCTTATTCGGATTTCTTTTTGCCGCAACTTTTTTTCTATTTATTTTTTCAGCACTACTTCATACAGATCATGCCGGCGGTCTTTTAAGTTTCTTACACTGCCATGATTGTGCAAGCCGATCAGTGATGATAAATCCACATCAGAGATAATGATCATTTCAGTATTAGGTGTTGCTTCCGCCTTAATTCCATTTACCGGAAAGGGAAAATCAGAGGGAGTAAGGACGGCGGCCTGAGCAAACTGCAGATCCATATTGGTGACTTTTGGAAGGTTGCCGACATTACCGGCAATGGCTACATAGCATTCATTCTCCACTGCCCTGGCCTGTGCACAGAAACGTACACGGTTATACGCATTTTGAGTGTCTGTTAAAAAGGGAACAAATAGAATCTGCATCCCCTGATCTGCGAGTATCCTCGATAGCTCGGGAAATTCAACATCATAACAAATAAGGATGCCGATTTTGGCCACGTCCGCTTCAATTATCTCCACTTTGTTCCCGCCTTTCATGGCCCATTCGTGTGTTTCTGATGGCGTAATGTGTATCTTATTGGAATAATTTATTTTGCCATTTCGATGGAAAAAATAAGAAGTATTGTATAATTCTCCCTCTTCAAGCATAGGCATGCTGCCGCCGATAATATTTACATTATAGGAAATGGCCAGCTTCGAAAACTCTGCAACCAACTTTGGTGTAAAGGTGGCCAATTCTCGTATAGCCTGTACCGTTGGCAGGTCATTGAACAGACCCATCAGAGGCGTGTTGAAAAGCTCCGGGAATAAGATGAAGTCGGATTGGTAATCACTAACGGCATCTACAAAATATTCTACACTTTGCAACAGGTCTTCAATTTTATTATACGGACGTACCTGCCATTGAATGCAACCGATACGAACGGTACTTTTTGCTGAGTGCAAAGGATTTTGTACCGGCTCAAAATAAATGTTATGCCACACAAGCAGCGTAGCGAATCCCATAGATTCTTTGTCCTCGGGCAGGTAATTTTTGCTCACCAACTTCACCTGGAAATCATTAGACAGTTGAAAGCTTAATGTGGGATCATGAATTTCCCTTCGCTTTACACTTTCAATATATTCTTTAGGAGACATTTT
This sequence comes from Bacteroidota bacterium, assembly GCA_030948465.1. GTDB lineage: Bacteria > Bacteroidota > Bacteroidia > Chitinophagales > Chitinophagaceae > Ginsengibacter. The sequence continues at coordinate 2,303 of JALZAJ010000318.1, read as the reverse complement.
ATCAGCATACTCGTGATATTTTGGAATTCGTCCTCCCGCAATAATAGCTTTAAGATTTAATTGCCGGCAAAGATTTTTACGGGCTTCATAAAGCCTCCGGGCCAGCCGCATTCCTCTTGACGTGGGATCTATAAATACTTCAATTCCGTAAAGCACATCTCCATCGGGCTCATACGTATCAAAAGTATAATTGCCGGTTATCTCTTTATAAGTATGCGTATCACCAAACTTATCATAATTTATCCTGAGCGATAAGGCGCATCCGGCAACTTTATTATCTACAACTACCGCTATTTGGCCTTCAGGGAAAACAGAGATAAGCCGGGCCAATGAATCTTCCCTCCAGTATTGTCCGCCCATACTGGCATAGGCTTTTACCATAGCTTCTTTAAGTTCCTGGTAATCGTGTATAGTTAATTGTCTTACTTCTATGGTCGCATTTTTCATATTATATTGAAATTATTTCGCAAAATATAACTAAATAGTTTTGCTTTAAAAAGTAATATTGATGATGGCTGAAGTAAGTAAACCCTAATTCAATAAATGGACAAAAAGTACTTTGAACCGCTATATTCGGTGACAGAAAAATGACATTTGCCTTACATTAAAATGATATAATTTTAAAAAACACATCGAGAAAATCTAATTCCCCCGAATTACTCCTTCCGGCTCTTCGTATAAGAGAAATTTTTCAACGGTTCATTTACTATAATCATTCCTTCAACATCTACACATGAAAAGACGTTTATGCTTTCGCTTACCTGCATTAATTGCATTGAGCCTGGTTATATTTTGCAGCGCCAGTGCACAGGTTACCAAATCCACCTTTAATTTTGGTACTCCCTCCATCGTCAATATTCAGAATCTTGCTGAATATGAAAAGAATAATCCGCCAATCTTAAAACCACGCTTTATTGAACAAGGTGAAGACAGAGAGAAATTTATTTTTAAACCAAGGCCGGTTAGCAGTAGCGCCAAAGTACAACAAATCGCTGCGCCTTCCGTATCCACTCAGCAAGTGAAAAATTCTCCGGCTCCCAGCCAGAACTTCCAGGGAATATTGGATAATGGAACTTTAATACCGCCCGATATAAATGGCGCGGCAGGTACTAACTATGTGGTGGAAACAACCAACCAGCAATTTAATATTTATAATAAATCGAATGGCTCATTGGCAAGCACAGTTTCAATACCTGCCCTTTTTTCTCCAAGCGGCTTATTTAATTATTATGACCCGCATATAACTTACGATCCAAATAATGACCGGTTTATAATAGGCATAGATGCTCAAACCGGAAGCTCCGGCAGCTCTCCAAGCGCGTTTGGTCTGGCTATTTCGCAAACCGGCAACCCAACCGGCAACTGGTATATTTATAAGGTAGTCACGACACCTAATGCACCAACAGACTTTATGGACTATGATCAATTAGGGTATAATAATAACTGGATCGTGATGACCGGAAATGATTTTCCTGCTTCCGGAAATAATAAAAGCTATATCTATGTCTGGCCCCGGGCTGCCCTTTATGCCGGAAGTGCGGGTACGGCCACTACTTTTGTTGATCTTAACAATCTTTTAATTTCGCCTGCCACAACATACGATGTGTCCCAAAATACATTGTATATGGTTTCAGATTATAACGGTAACTCTGGCGGCAATGGGTATGTAAACATCGGTTCTATAACAGGAACTCCCACAGCTCCGGTATATAATGCAGGAACCCAATTAGGAATTAACCAGCCATGGAAAGAACCCACCACGCTTACTAAAGCTCCCGAAAGCGGGCAGACAGCCACAAGAGGCCTGGAGGCTGGGGATACGCGTATCAACACCGTAATTTACAGGAACGGTTCGTTATGGTTTACACACGCAGTTTTTCTTCCGGCTACCGGCACTACCACACATTCCGGGGTGGATTGGTGGCAGGTAAATCCTTCTGCTTTAACTGTTACGCAGTTTAACCGCATTGCAGATGCCAGTTCTAACTTTTGGTATTTCTATCCCAGTCTTAATGTAAATGCCAGCAACGACATGCTTATTGGCTATTCGGCTTCCCGCGCCACTACATTTGCCGGGGCTCAATATGCATTGCATCTGTCCACTGATGCACCGAACACGGTACAAACACCCGTACAATTTGTGAACGGCCTGGCCAGTTATTATAAAACATACGGTGGTGGCCGCAACAGATGGGGTGACTATTCAGGCACCGCTTTTGATCCCGTTGATGGTTCATTCTGGACCTTCCAGGAATGGCCCAATACCGGCAATAACTGGGCTACTCAAATAGCGCATATCCCAG
>JALZAJ010000316.1 GCA_030948465.1 Bacteroidota bacterium | reverse complement strand
GTGGCATGCTGATCGGGAGGCAGCTTGTCGGCAATGAATGCGCGGTAAGGCTCCATGGCTGTATTATTAGCGGCATCAAGAACCCAAAGTAAACCGACCGCCATCCATAACGAACTGCTGAAAGGATAGAGGAATAAGCCTATGCTGCAAAATATCGCGCCTATGAAAAAATAGGGCTTTCTGCGGCCAAACCTGGGAGACCAGGTCTTATCGCTTAAGGCGCCGATCATGGGTTGAATAAGTAAGCCTGTTACCGGACCGGCTAAATTCAATAATGGAATTTGATCGGGGCTTGCGCCTAAAAAATCATAAATCGGATTCACTGCGCTTTGCTGCAAACCAAAGCTGTATTGAATGCCAAAAAACCCGACATTCATATTTATGATTTGCGAAAAAGAAAGCCTGGGTTTTACAAGTCGCATGCGGTCTCAATATTTTTTTTAAAAAACAACCATAGATAAATATAGTAATTACTTCCTGTGAAATTACTTTCAATTACGCAGGATATAATTCTGCTAAGCAGGTAATGGGAAATAATTTTATCAAAGAAACATTTGCATACCTTTCTGTTGAGATAAAAATATGGAACCGTACATAATTGGGGTGGATATAGGAACGGGCAGCGCGAAAGCGGTTGCTTTAAAATACTCAGGGGAAATTATCGCTTCCTCACAGCGGAATTATAACTTATTAGAAACAGCTTCGGATTTTTCTGAACAGGATCCTGAAATTATCTGGAATGCGTTTGTCGCTTGCCTGAAAGAAACGGTAAATGCCGCAAATAGTGTACCCGTAGCTGTTAGCTTTAGCAGCGCCATGCATAGCGTACTTGTAATAGATAAAAACAATAAGCCCATAACGAATGTAATAACGTGGGCCGATACCAGGAGTGAGAAAATTGCGGAAGAAATAAGAACGTCAGCAATCGCGGAAACTCTGTACCGCGAAACAGGAACTCCTATACATTCTATGTCTCCGCTGTGTAAGATCATTTGGTTTAAGAAAAAATCTACTGAAATATTTGCCGGCGCATTTAAGTTTATTTCTATCAAGGAATTTATTTGGTACCGTTTATTTAATGAATATGAGATAGATAAATCCCTGGCTTCTGCAACCGGATTATATAACATCTTAACCGGCGTATGGAATAAAAGATCGTTGGACCTGTGTGGTATTACAGCCAGTCATCTCTCCACCATAGTACCCACTGATTTTGCCAGGAAAAATATAAACAAACAAATAGGGGAAGAGCTGAACATCACTTCGAATACTTCTTTTTGTATTGGCGCAAGCGATGGCTGCCTGGCCAACATTGGCAGCTATGCCCTGGAGAGAGGCACGGCTGCAATAACCATTGGCACGAGCGGAGCTGTAAGGATTGCAGCCCACGAACCGGTTTTTGATTTTAAGGCAATGATATTTAATTACGTACTGGATGAAGACACATTTATCTGCGGAGGCCCGGTGAATAACGGAGGTAATATTTTGAATTGGATGATGCATTCGTTTTTAAAAATTGCTAATCCCGCAGATAGCGAATATAATACCTTTTTTAAAGAGGTGGCAGAAGCTCCCGCCGGAAGTAAAGGGTTGTTATTTCTTCCGTATTTATTTGGTGAACGGGCGCCAATATGGGATGAAAAATCCGCAGGAATTTTTTTCGGAATAAAATCTTTTCACAACCAATCTCATTTTTTGCGCGCCTCGATGGAAGGCGTTTGTTATGGTTTAAAGAATATTTTAGCGATCATCGAAGAGTCAAAAGGCACAATAGAACAATTAAACGTGAGCGGCGGTTTTATCCATTCCAAAGTATGGGTGCAAATTTTATCGGATGTTACGGGGAAGGAAATTTGTCTTGTGCAAACTGATGATGCTTCGGCAATCGGCGCTGCGATGTTATACATGAAATCAGTGAATATTATTGAAAAATATTCTTCACTTCAACATGGCGAAAGAAGTACGGTATTGCCCATTGACGGAAATCATTTGGTTTATGAAAAATATTATCCGGTCTT
>JALZAJ010000315.1 GCA_030948465.1 Bacteroidota bacterium | reverse complement strand
GGTAATTACTCCGTCCACAAAGGCCGCCGAAGGACATGATGAAGATATAAGTAAGGAAGAAATAATAAAAAAAAGCCTTGCTTCGAAAGAAGATTTTGAGTTACTTGAAAAATATGCGTTGGAACTTTTTCAAAGAGGAAAAGAAATTGCGAAGCAACGGGGCTTGATACTCGTGGATACAAAATATGAATTTGGTAAACTTGATGATAAAATTATTTTAATTGATGAAGTTCATACTCCTGATAGCTCCCGGTATTTTTATGCAGATGGATTTTATGAAAGACAATTAAAAGGTGAAAAGCAAAAGCAGCTTAGTAAAGAATTTGTAAGGGAATGGCTTATTCAAAATAACTTCATGGGTAAAGAGGGACAGCAGGTTCCTGAAATGGAAGACGAATGGATTGCCACTATCCGCGACCGTTATATTGAATTGTATGAAAAGCTTTTAGGAGAAAAATTTAAACCCGAAGAACTAAGCGACCGGGAAACGATTGCAAGAATTGAAGACAGCCTGAAACGGCTATGATTTATTTATCTTTCTCTTGCCTGATAATCACCTTTCTTTTATCGGATGCAATCTTCCCGCTCTTTTAAGTGTGTCACGAATCTTTCGCCTTACGAACCAGAGCCGGCTAATAATAGCCCCGCAACTTACTGAAAGTACGAATGTACTAAGAGCATGCCCGGTAAGCCAATGAGAAAATATCCACTTCCGGGTAATGGCAAACAAAATATAAAGGATCAGAATTATAATTCCGACTCTGTCCATCTTTCCGACAACCTTTTCTGCCTCCTCGTTCCAGGTGATGATATGCATTCTTTTTGCAATGAGGTAACCAATGCCGAAGCCTATTATAAACCCTAAAAAAGCAAGATAAGCGGCTATGTAATTATTGGAGATTTTCGTAAACAAGGATTGCCGTCACCACGATGAAGAACACAGCAAGCCATCTTAATCTAAACAATAATTTTTTATGAACAAATGCAGCAACTTCTTTTCTTGAACTTAAAGGCATTTAACGCATTTATATGAAAGTAATGAAATAAAAAAACCACTATACGAAGTGGTTATGTTTTATTATCCCAGAACGATCTTAATCCGGTTGCTTTATAAATTGAACGCTGATAAGCAGCTTCACATCGTTGCTCACAACAAGCCCGCCTGCTTCAGTTACAGCCGACCACTTGAGCCCATAGTCCTGCCGGTTAATTTTTCCGGAAACGTCAAAACCAATTTTGTTTTGTCCATATAAATCCTTCGTTTCGCCGCCGTATTCCACATTTAATTCCACGGGTTTGGTTACATCTCTTATCGTGAGATCTCCTGTCAATAAAAACTCATCATCAGATTGCTTACTTACCGATGTAGAAACAAATTTGAGCTCGGGATATTTTTCAGCGTCAAAAAATTCCTCCGATTTTAGATGCCCGTCCCGCTGTTCATTGTTCGTATCAATGCTTGTCGCGTCTATTGTAAAGTTTACTTTGGCATCTGAAAAATCTCCCTTATCGGCCTCGAGAGTGCCGCTGAATTTTTTAAAGGAACCGGTAACGGTGGAAATAACGAGGTGCTTGATCTTGAAATGCACCTCAGAGTGTGTTGGATCAACTAACCATTTTGCCATAATATTATAGTTTTAAAATTTTGAAATGCAAATATAAGTAACTTACTATACTTTTGCACGTAGTTACTTTTATGTATCATACTATACTTTGGGTAACTTTTGTGAACAGCAAACTGTTTCAGCATGAAAAAAAATAATAAAAAGATTTCTAAAGCGTCGAATGAATGCCCGTTTCGCCAAACTTTAGATACATTGGAAGGTAAATGGAAATTTGCCATTATATACGAATTATTAAAAAAAGATAAATACCGTTTCAAAGAACTGGAGCGCCAGGTAGAAGGCATTACTCCCCGGATGCTTATAAAAGAATTGAAGGCGCTGGAAAAAAGTGATATCATAAACAGGCAACAATATCCAACCATACCACCCAAAGTAGAATATTCCCTTACTGAACATGGAGCTTCGCTCGAGCCAATAATGACGGTAATGACGGAGTGGGGCAAAAAACATCTCGAAAGAATACGGAAAAATTAAACCTCTCCATGTACAAAACTTATATTGGCTGCTCCGGATTTCATTATAAGGAATGGAAAACAATTTTTTATCCTGAAGACTTGCCCCAGTCAAAATGGTTTACCTTTTACTGCAGGCACTTCAATACACTGGAATTGAATAGTACATTTTATAAATTTCCAACAATAAAATCTCTCCAAAAATGGTACGGAAGCAGCCCGGATGATTTTACGTTTTCGGTAAAGGCGCCGAGGCTCATTACTCATTATAAAAGGTTTTCAGAATGTGAGCATTTCCTGGACGATTTTTACGAAGCATGCCTTCAGGGGTTGCAACATAAACTGGGATGTGTTCTTTTTCAGCTCCACCCTCAAATTAAATATTCCTTAGAAATTTTAAATCTTATTGTCAACAGCGTTGATCCATCATTTAAAAATGTACTTGAATTTCGTGACATCAGTTGGTGGAATGAAACTGTTTTCGATACACTAAAAAAGAGCAACATTATTTTTAGCGGGATAAGTTATCCCAAACTTCCCGAAGAAGTAATAATTACTAACCCTGCTTTATATTACCGTTTTCATGGCGAGCCTTTGTTATATAAATCTGCCTATCCGGAAAGTTTTTTGGAAGAAAAATTTTTTATGATGAATTGTTCCGGTGCAAAGGAAGCCTGGATCTATTTTAATAATACGTGGGGAATAGCGGCAATTATAAATGGCCGGTATATGCAACAACTTCTTTTGAAATAGTACTTAAAAACAAAGATAGTCTGTTACCCTTTTTTTTCATTTTTACCTATAGAAAGATTTTTCATGCGCTGCCTTGATTTATTAAAAATCATCATTCCATTTTTTACTCCTTTGCGCTTTTCCTTTTGTTGTTCTTCCGGTAAATTATACACGGCTTTGCATTCGGAAGAGCAGCAACCATCAAAGTCGGCAGCGCATTCCGGACATTGTATAAAAAGTAAATGACATCCTTCATTAGAGCAATTGGTATGGGTATCACAAAGATAACCGCACTGGTGACAACGGCTTATGATCTCTTGTCCAACCTTCTCTCCCAGCCTTCCGTCAAACACAAAATTTTTACCCCGGAATTTATTGTCCAGTTTCTCTTCTTTCACTTTGTTAGCATATTGTATAATGCCGCCCTCAAGATGAAATACATTTTTAAATCCATTGTGCAGCATCCATGCGCTTGCTTTTTCGCAACGAATGCCACCGGTGCAATACATAATAATATTCTTACCTTTTTTATCCCCAAGCATACTAACTGCCATGGGCAACTGCTCACGAAAAGTATCTGAAGGAACCTCGATTGCGTTTTCAAAATGGCCAACTTCATACTCATAATGATTACGCATATCCACCACTACGGTTTCGGGATCGGTGGCGAGCTTATTGAATGAAACAGCATCCACATAATTCCCTTTCCTGCTCATATTAAACAGGGGATCCTTTATTCCGTCAGCAACTATTTTTTCTCTTACCTTAATTTTTAAGACCCAAAAACTTTTGCCATCATCATCAACGGCAATATTTAATCGCAGGCCATGCAAGCCATCGATGGAATACAGATATTCTTTCAAAATTTCGAAATGAGCAACAGGTACGCTCATCTGCGCATTGATTCCTTCGCAGGCGACATAGATGCGGCCGAAGACTTTTAACTGGTTAAGATTTTTGTAAAGTTGGTCCCTGAATTCATTCGGATTGTCAATAGGAAGGTAGCGGTAAAATGATAAAGTTGATCTTCGTTCATTTTCCAGGAATAACCGCTCTTTCAATTCCTTTTGGGAAATTCTATTGTGTAATACTGCCATAATTATTTGAAATTTTATCCCGCTACTAACAGGAGATACACTCGCAGGGTGAACAAATTTCTGGCGCAAAGATAGGGTCTTCAATAATTTTTGAAAAAACAGGTATGACTTTTGTCAAAGGGCATCGATAGTTACTAAACCGTTTTTTAATCAGTACAAAACAAACAATTATGAAAAAAACAACAATTTTAATTTTCGCAACACTTTTATTATTTACAGCAAAAGCACAACAGGCACATTTTGGAGTTAAGGGAGGAATAAATGTTTCACAGCTAAATGTTAAAGACGACAATTCTTCGTTTGATAGTAAAATCGGATTAAACGCCGGCTTGCTGGCACACATTCACGCATCGAAAACATGGGCGATCCAGCCTGAAGTATTTTATTCATCAGAAGGCGCAAAACAAAAGGTAGGCAATTCGGATGTAAAGATCAATTTGAATTACATAAATGTACCTGTGTTGTTGCAATACATGGCGAGCAATGGTCTAAGGTTTGAAGGCGGCCCGCAAATTGGTTTTCTTGTAAATGCAAAAACAAAAACAAATAATGCGACTGTCGCTAATAATAATTTCAAATCCACCGCTTTCTCTATCCCCTTAGGAGTTGGTTATTTAACCACTTCCGGATTAGGATTTGATGCCCGCTATGTTTTTGGACTTAGCAACATTAATGAAAACAAAAGTCCGACGGTGCAAAGCAATGTTTTTCAGTTTGGATTATTCTATCAATTTAACGATACAAAGATGCACCACACTCATCGTTGATCTGTTTGTGCATCATGTTTTTAACCTCTCCCCGGCAAGATGATTGCCGGGGAGATTTTTTTAATCTATGCTGTGCTCAAGCAATAAGGGCAACTTTTGCTTTTAATAAATGTGCCTAATTATTAATAGGTGTTGTTGTTAATAATTTCTTTTTAAAAA
>JALZAJ010000282.1 GCA_030948465.1 Bacteroidota bacterium | reverse complement strand
AGGCTGGTATTGGCTGTTACTACAACCGCCTGCAACTGTTGGGCATCCTCTTCCAATTTAATATTTCCAAGGTCTTTATCCACGGCGTTAAGCATCTGGCTCATATCGCCGCCATTCATTTTTAAATCGAAGGCCACTTTTTCATTATAAGGCTTGTGACCTGTTGATGAGATCATTAGCTGGTATGACGCAATTACCGGGAGTTGTTCAATACTAAATTCCCCTTTTTTGTCTGTTAACATCGCAGCGACAATAAAATTTCTTCTCTTCTTTGTAACGGTATCCATTTTGTTTTGCGTGAGTTGTACTGACGCTGCTTCAATAGGTTTACCAGTTGCATTATCAACAACTTTTCCGTAAAAATGACCCACGTTCATGCTTTGTCCTCCACGGCTTCCGCCGGATGGAAATTGGGCGAAAAGTGATCCGGTATAATATAGGGAAATAAGAGTGAGGTAAACAGTTTTCATGATTAAAATGTATCTGATTAGTTTTATGGAAATGCTGCAAAATTCAGTCAAAATTTTAAAATAATTTTAAAAGATGTATGAATGGTATTTTATGTGCTGGCAAACAAGAACTTCAGATAAAGGACGCAGAAATTTCAGGATGATGCGCTTACTAATTGGCGGCCTTTGAATTGGAAAATGCTTTTGTTTTTAGATTGAATTTAAATTATTTTTGCCCGGATAAATGGTGGTTGTAGCTCAGTTGGTTAGAGCATCAGATTGTGATTCTGAGGGTCGTGGGTTCGAGCCCCATCATCCACCCAAAAAATTTCCCGCAGTCGTCGCGGGATTTTTTTTCATTAAAATCAGGTATATAAATTATAATAATTATCTGCCGAATACAAAATTCAAAATTACCTGTTTTCAATAAAGGATTGTACTGTAGTAAAATTTCCCACTTCTTTTAGATCTGAAATCAGCTTCTTCAATTTTGCCAGCAATGCGCTTCCTGATTTTCTTTTTATGATCGTTGGAATGTTATAATGTTCCAGATCGACAAACTCCCACGGGTGAAAATATAAAACAAGATGGCCGTCTTTACGCAGTGCCTGCAGAGCAAGCCGCTTGAAGTAGCTATAAGGAAGATTTTTAAAGGCGAGCCAGAATAAGGGAATTCTAAAATTTGCCGATACAGAGGCCGGGACTCTCATAATTCCATTTTCCATAAAACAGGTTCTTGGCATGCGGTAATTATTATAGCGCCCCGGTATCCACGTTGGATTCACTGAAGAATCGTAAGAATAGCCGGCTTCTCTCACCCAACCTGCCTCAATTTTTTTCATACGTGGCATGCGCATCCCGGTAATTTTTTTTGAAGTGATATCCTCAAGCACCTGCCTGGAATTTTTGAGATCTTCCCGTTTAAAAGAAGAATGAAAAAAAGTATGAGAAGCAATTTCATGATCAAGGGAAAGAGCCGCAATCTCTGAAGGATATTTAAGCGCAAAATTAGCCGTAGTAAAAAGAGTGCAGGGAGTAGCTCTGTCATCTAACAATTCATTGATGGCATCGAGTCCTTTTTTTCCAACCGCCATTTGTTCTTGTTCGGTTATTTTAATTCCATAATCGGCGGGAAGGTCAAATTCCTCTACATCAAAAGTCAGCAATATAGACTGGTTGCGACTTTTCATAGTATTGTTCTATTTGAAATGGTAAACAATCGTTTTAAATACAAGCTTGTAAAAATAAAACAATAGAACGAGATACATGAACAAATAAGATTGAATATGATGAAATAACATTTAAATCATTTTGATTGCATGGCTTACCTTCGTGTTCAAAATTTCAAAAACTAATATTTTTTTTATGCTTCCTAAAGTGAACCCAACAGAAACACCATCATGGAAATTATTACAGGAACATTACGAAGAAATAAAAAATGTTCCCATCGCAGAACTATTTAAAGAAGACGCCGAAAGATTTACAAAATATTCTTTTGCAGTGCCTGAGATCATTTGTGATTTTTCCAAGAACCGCGTTTCAGATAAAACCTTGCAATTGTTGCTGCAGCTTGCCGTTGATTGTGAGCTTCACAACGCCATAGAGGCGATGTTTTCGGGAGAAAAAATAAATGAAACGGAAGATCGGCCTGTTTTGCATACCGCATTGCGAAACTTTTCCGGCAAGCCGGTTTTGGTAGATGGAAAAGACGTAATGCCTGAAGTAAAAAAAGTGCAGGAGCAAATGAAATCCTTTTGCGCTAAAATTCATTCGGGAGAATGGACAGGATATTCAGGAAAAAAAATAAAATATATTGTAAACATTGGTATCGGCGGAAGCGATCTTGGACCTGTAATGGTTACTGAAGCGCTCAAGCCTTACCAGGTGGAAGGAATTGAAGCGCATTTTGTAAGTAATATAGACGGAACGGATCTCGCGGAAGTGCTAAAAAAAATCACTCCGGAAGAAACATTATTCCTGGTGGCCTCCAAAACGTTTACAACCCAGGAGACGATGACAAATGCACATTCTGCCAGAGAATGGTTCCTTAAAGCCGCAGTAGATGAAACTGCCGTTGCCAAACATTTTGTTGCTTTAAGTACAAATGAAAAAGACGTAAAGGAATTTGGCATCGATCCGCAAAACATGTTTGTGTTTTGGGACTGGGTAGGCGGTCGTTATAGCCTTTGGAGCGCTATAGGCCTGTCTATTGCGCTTACGATAGGCTATAATAATTTTGAAGAGCTTTTAAAGGGAGCTTATGAAGTGGATGTGCATTTCAGGGAAAAAAGCTTTGAAAAAAATGTACCGGTTCTAATGGGTCTTATAAGCCTTTGGTACATTAATTTTTTTGGGGCGCAATCGGAAGCGATACTTCCGTATGACCAATACCTGCATCGCTTTCCGGCGTATTTCCAACAGGGTAATATGAAAAGCAACGGTAAACACATGGATCGTAACGGCAACAAGGTCACCTATTCGACCGGGCCGGTAATTTGGGGTGAACCAGGCACCAACGGCCAGCACGCATTTTTTCAACTGCTGCACCAGGGAACTCCGCTGATACCAGCCGATTTTATCGCGACGGTGCTTACTCATAACCCGATGGGCGATCATCATAGGATTTTGCTTTCTAACTTTTTTGCTCAAACAGAAGCATTAATGAACGGGAAGTCAGCAGCACAATTACAACAGGAAAATGTGGCAGAATCCATATTACCATTTAAGGAATTTGATGGTAACCGGCCAACGAATTCATTTCTTATTACAAAAATTACTCCGGCTACCCTTGGAGAATTGATCGCTTTGTATGAACATAAAATTTTTGTTCAGGGAATCATCTGGAATATTTTCAGCTTCGATCAATGGGGGGTGGAACTGGGCAAACAATTAGCCAAATCTATTTTACCTGAATTAAAGGATGAAGATGAAATCAGTTCGCATGATTCTTCAACAAACGGCCTTATCAATACATATAAAAAATTGCGGCAATAGCGGATAAACGAAGATTAGAATTATACATTTTATTTCATTATAAAACAGGCAATAGGCTGAATTCAATTTATAAAAGAATTTATTTTTTTGAAGGTCACAAATCATCTCAAGTCATCGTTTAAATAGTCAATTTAATTAACGACTTCACAAAAAAAATCCTCCCAAAAATTTGAGAGGACATAATAAATTAAGAGAATAAAATTAGGTTACATCACCAGTTACCACTTATCCACTTCTTCATCATGATGGGAAACCGGGGGAACCGGTGGTTCATCTTTCTTTAGCTCTGGTTCTGGCTCCGGCTCAATCTCCGGTGTGGCAGCCGCTGCTATACCCGTTGGGGCTTCATCCGTTTTTTCCTGAGAAACAGTGCCTGTCGTGTCTTCATTCTTCACCGGAGCGGTGCTCCCTTCATAGTTTTTATTTCCTTCATAATTTTCTGAGTTATCATGGTTGAAGGCATCAAAGTCAAAGTCAGGCATCAGGTCGGTTTTTACAAAGTCGATCGCCTCCGTCATGCCTTTCAGGAACTTATTAAAATCTTCTTTGTATAAAAATATTTTATGCCGGTCGTAGCCATCTTCATTAAATTTTTTACGGCTTTCAGTAATGGTTAAATAGAAATCATTACCACGGGTTTCTCTTACATCAAAGAAATAGGTTCTTCGCTTACCAGCCCTTATACGTTGGCTGTAAACGCTTTCCATCTTTTTGTCATTATTTTCGTACGCCACTTTTGATTATTTTTTTAATTAGTTATCTGATTTTCAATTGCAGCAAAGATAAAATTGTTTTTCAATTAGCAAAACAATTGAACCGTTACAACAGGTCTGGCTGCAATTTTTTCTCTTGTTTTTGCTGATGCTTATACATTTCAGCATATAATCCATTCTGCTCAAGTAATTCATTATGAGTACCGGATTCTGCAATGGCGCCATCTTTCAAAACAATTATTTTGTCAAAGTTAAAAAGTGCAAAAATTCTATGAGTGATAATGATAGCAGTTTTTTCATGCAAAAAATTATATAGGTTGGATATAATTTCATTCTCTGTTTTTGCATCCACCGCGCTAAGGCAATCATCAAATATTACAATTTTATGATCTCTCAACAGCGCCCGGGCAATTGATATTCTCTGTTTCTGGCCTCCGCTTAGTGTAACGCCGCGCTCCCCGATCATTGTTTCATACCCCAATGGAAATTGAGCGATCTCATTCGCCACAGCGGCATTTTTTGCAGCTTCTTCCACCAGGTGCAACGGGGCGTCCCTAACTGAAAAACCAATATTATTTGCAACAGTATCACTGAATAAAAAAACATCCTGGGGCACGTAACTTATCTGGGAGCGAAGGGCATCCAGTTCAATATTGCGGATATCAATACCATCAAATAAAACAGCTCCTTTTTGCGGATCATACATTCGCAGAAGTAACTGGGCGATGGTAGATTTTCCAGAACCAGTTTTTCCAATTATAGCAATCTTTTCTCCCTTATTTATTGTAAGGTTAAAATCTTTTATGGCGTGAATTCCCGTATGCGGATAAATGAAATCCACTCCACTGAATTCAATAGATCCGCCGAGTGTTATTGGCTTTGCATTTTCTGTATTTTGAATTTCCGGCGGTGTGTGCAGAAATTCGTTTATGCGTCGCTGTGAGGTAGCGGCTCTCTGGATCATACTAGCAGTCCAACCAATTGCCATCACGGGAAAAGTAAGCATGAGAATATACATCACAAATTCGCCTATAACGCCGATATTAATGGTGCCGTCAATTACGTAAATACCACCGATCATAATAGTAAGCAACGTGCTTATCCCAATCATTAATCCCATAGAAGGAAAATAGATCGCTTCTGTTTTTGCCAGGGATATAGCATTGCTTCTGTACGCTTCGCTGTTCTTTTCGAAGAAACCCAGCATGGCTTTTTCCTGTACAAAAGATTTGATAACTCTTATACCGGAATAGGATTCCTGCGCATTCGTTGTGAGGTCCGAGAGAAGGGATTGTATCCGGTCACTCTTACGGTTAATAATATTGTTTACGTAATAAATAGTGATAGCCAGTATCGGCAAAGGGGAGAGAACATAAAACGTAAGCTCTTTATTTTCATTGAACATATAGGATAATGAAAATCCAATAGTAGCTGCCAGGTTTATTAAATACATGATGGCAGGACCTGTGTACATTCGCACCCGGCTTACATCTTCCGAAATACGGCTCATAAGATCGCCGGTATTATGGGTCTTATAAAAATTAGTATCCAGCTTTTGATAGTGATTAAATACCTCGTTTTTCTGCTCATATTCAATATGGCGACTCATCACAATGATCGTCTGCCGCATCAGAAACATAAAAAACCCACTTATCAGCGCCAATACCAGGAGGGTAATTCCTGAATAAAGTATTTTTGTTTTAAAAGAAGAATGCCTTGCATCAAGCCTTTCAACAAAAAGCTTTTTAACAATCGGATCATAGTTTGCCTTTACCGTGGAATCTGCTAAAGTAGGTTCCTTTTTCAGGCTGATCTCAACAGTGTTTAAAACATATTTTGTAACCTGCGGCGCTAATATTCTAAAATAATTAGATAGTACAATAAATACGATCCCCATAAAAAACAGCCACCTGTATTTCCAGAAATATTTATTGAGAGACGAAAGATGTTTCATGTAAATGAATTGCGAATAGCAAAGGTAATAATGAATGGGAGATTGAAAAGCAGGTACGGGGTAGAAGTACGAGGTAAAAGATACGTATTCTACAAAAAGCTACGGTCGGGTTCTTTTATTTTTTTCAGTTGCGGCCCTATCTCTTTAAGACAACCTGAATGCAGGAAAATGGATTTAAAACTGGTTGTAAATTTTATCCCCTAAGCATTTTTGAATAATATTTCTGTTGCGCCCATTGGTTAATAGAGCTACGTGGCCAATATGATGAACATCGGAGCCCACGAAATCAACCAGATTGTTCTTAAAAAGAAATTCCGCAGCCTTCTTTACAGCTTTTCCATAATGCCCGGTAAGAGAAAGAAGATTTACCTGCAAAAAAAAGCCTAGTTCCTTAAGGCGGTAGTACACGTCGTAATTGTTGTGGTAATAATAATACCGCTCAGGATGCGCCATCAACGGAAGGTAATCGCTGATGTTTATTTCAAAGGCAATTTGCTCCAGGTTATTAGGCATAGTCGCATAAGAAAGTTCTGTAAGAATATATTTTTTTGAAAGAGTAAGTAATGGCTCCTTTGCTCGTAACAATTCCATAAACCGGTCATCCAGCATGTATTCTGCGGCTGCGGTAATATTGGTATGAAGGCCCGTGTTTTTACAAGCTGATCTTAGCGTGGTTAACGCAGCGTTGATCTTTTCGGGTGTATTGCGGTAGATATCGGAGATAATGTGGGGCGTGCATATTAATTGGTTGATCCCCGCGTCTGATAAAGCTTTTACGAGCTCAAGAGATGTCTCCATATCGGACGAGCCATCATCGAGCCCAGGCAAAATGTGGGAATGAATATCCTGCACTATGTTAGCGAAGTGATAGTCAGATTCGTCCTTATTTTTTCTTGAAAAAAAAATCAACCCGATATTTTTGGTTTATGATCAGCCACGCGAAAGTAAGACAGCGAGGGAATAATCGGTGTTTCGATTTTATTTTTATTAAGATTTCTTCTATTGAGCTTTTTAGAATACTGGGGCAGTTTTGAAAGTGGTTTTAAAATCGATACAATAAAAGCAAATGGAATTCTGCTTTTCTTCATCGCAAGATAATCCCGCCGGTTCGCCCGCAATCTGCGATAAATGCTGCCATTACTAATTCCTCCATTCCTCATTTTCACAATCATTTTGGGAAGATAATAGGAAGATACCTTGTGATGATATAGATAACGGGCCATGAATTCGTAATCGGCTGCAGTAAAATAATGATTTTCATAATTGCCATATTTTTCTATTACGCTTCTTTTTATGTAAAAGGTGGGATGTGCAGGCATCCAGCCAATTTTGAACCGGGAACGTTTGTAAGGAAGCCCTTTCCAATAACGGAATACCTTATCAGGGTTGCCCGGATTTACATAAACGAGATCACCGTAAATTGAGTCAGTATTGGTGTATTTAAAACCGGAAACGATTTCAGAAATTACATCAGCAGAGGCAAACATATCATCACTGTTCAAAACACCAATAATATCACCGGTTGCAAGAGCAATCCCTTTATTAATTGCATCATACATACCCCGATCAGGCTCTGAGATCCATTCAGAAATATACATTTCGTTGAGAAGGATAATTTTTAAGGTATTATCTGTAGATTTTCCGTCAATAATGATATGCTCAATATTTTCATAATCCTGTCCTCTCACTGAATTGATGCAGTCATGAAGATATTTTTCAGAGTTGTAGGTTACGGTAATAATAGAAACTTTCATCGGGCAGTTAGGGTGGTGTAATTCATAAGGTACGTAAAAATTTTAAACTTATCATAGTAATTTATTAAACCATAACGTTTTAGGAAGATAATTCATCTTTATTTACCTCCTGTTACCATATCATTTTTCTTTCTTTCAGCTTTACGGCAGGGTTGCCCTGGTAAACGCTCAGAGGCTCAAGATCGGACGTGGCTACAGAACCTAAAGAAAGCACCGCGTGGTGTTTGCAAATAATACCTCCGCATACAATTGCCCGGGCTCCTATCCATACACCATCTTCAAGTACTATTGCCTTAATCATTAAATCAAAAGTGGCTCTGGTATAGTCATGATTACCGGATAGTATCATACAGCCTTGAGAAAGACATACGTTATCCCCAAGTCGTACACTGGCCAGGTTATCGATCCACACATGTTCTCCTATCCATGTATTATCACCTATTTCAAGGAACCAGGGATATTTTATATTAACGTTAGGCTTTATGCAGATTCCTTTTCCTGCTTTTGCGCCAAAAGCTTTTAAGAAAAGCACCTTCAGTTTATAAAATGGAAAAAGCGATGAATTAAAAACAAAGGCATTGATCCAGTACCATAAAAACCTTTTCCAGGCAGATCCGGGTCTGTACCATGAATTGTTATACGAGTGAAGATCCGTACCCTTAGAAATTAACTCATCATCTTTCAAACGCAGAATTGTTTAATTTATTTTCCCGGAAGGATCGGTCATATAGCCAGATCATAACAAATATAAGGATATAGGCTGCGATGCTGAACCAGGTATGATGATCAACCCCCAGTGGCATTGGCCAGCCTTTATTAATAGCCACAAGAAATAAGCTTATCCTGATTACATTTATTAACCATAAGGCGAAGACTCCTAAAAGTATCCAGGCTATTTTTTTTAAGAACCGGCCTTTGTTGGCAACAATAAAAGCAATCCAAAAACTATAAACCCCGTAACCGACACAATCCATGGCAATGATGACTCCCCTGCCCTTATTCATTCTTATTAAAAATCCCGGTTCTGTATGAGTAGGGATAGAGAAAATGGATAAAAAAAATCCTGTCGCCTTTAGTAGTGAAACCTTTATCCAGCTTACATAATCAAGATACCTTTCTACAAAAGGACTGTAATAATTACCAGGCGCTGCAAGGCCTATCACCAAAAGAGTTCCAAAATAACACAGGCTAAATATGCCGATGAATTTTAAAAGGTAAATCCACAGTCTTTTATTTTTATACATTTTTAAAACTGAATCCATAATGTTTGTTAATCGCTATTGCTGTATAGGAGCTTCATTAATTATTCATTAAAAAACATCTTCCGGTATTGCATCTTTATTTGCCCCGGATCAATCGCCTGCTCAGCATATTTAATGCTGTTATGGCTCCAATGAGCCATTTGATTTTCGTCCATGGATGCAAAAAAAACAACCGCTTCCCGCATAGCCTGCACATTTTCAATAGAGATATTTAACCCGGCAAAAGATTCCCGCAGGCCATTCCATGGAGTTTTAGTGCTCGTAATTACCGGGCGGCCCGCCGATAGCGCCTCGTAAATGGCATGGCCAAAATTTTCGCTTTTGCTCGGTAAAATAAAAACGTGCGAGCCGGAAAGCGCCTGAGCAACTTCGCCGGGTGGTATATCGC
>JALZAJ010000274.1 GCA_030948465.1 Bacteroidota bacterium | reverse complement strand
TTTTTAACATGACAAACATTTTATGGACTGTTGCAGTTATCTGCGTAATAATTTGGGCTATCTCTTTTCTCGGAGGTTTTTTCACAGGCGGAATAATTCATATATTATTGGTAATAGCAGTAATTGCCATAATCTATAACCTCATATCAGGACGTAATGCGGTTTAGAAAGCCTTAAGTTGCCCTGGTATAAAAGTTCCTATGTTGGTGGTAATTCGATACAGGTCTTCGTTGTCATAAACGAGACCTTTTTTTGTATTTAGGGTTAAGTGAGAGATCATAATATCAGACCATAAATTTGAGTAACAGAAGATGCTGCCTCTTTTTATCTTAGGTTCACTGATGCAAGCCAAAATATTTAATTTTAAATAATGGCGCAGGAAAACCCTATATCAATAAAAGATTCATTTTTAGAAGCCGAAGAAGCCGAAGATAGCAATGATATAAAAAAAGCTATTGAGCTTTATACGAGCATAACGGAAAAGGACAACCTGAATACAGTGGCTTATAATAAGTTGATGAAACTATATCGAAAATCTAAAGATTATAAAAAAGAACTGGCTATTATAAATAAGGCACTGAAGGCTTACAGGGCTTATTATAAAACACAGCAGCCAGCATACTCAAAAAAAATAGATGAACTAAGCGCCAGGTTGAACATCTCCCTGGGCCTGACAGACAAAAAAGGAAGCAGCCTGTATGAGCCGGAACCACTGGGCAAATGGAATAAAAGAAAAATAATAGTAGAAAAGAAACTTGATAAATAATTTGACCCCTGGTTATGTTTGCCGGCACTCCATAATCGATAATATATAATGCTATAGCGTACTCCCATTGTCTTTACTGAGCTTTTCAGGCAAACTATCCAACAATAAGTCATTACTTACCTGGAAGGCGGTTGAACAAAATTCCACAGCAGCGTACGCGCCGCAACGTTACGTATGTAAGATCTCTTTTATGAACTTATATAGCAAAACGCGTGCATGTCCCGCTACGCAATAACACCTTTACGATAACGAACTTGAAAACGCATGCTATGGAAGCATAGCATAATAAACAATTGGGCAAAAGAGCCATCCTGAAATTAATAGGGAACTAAAGAATTAATTATAAATTGCAATTATGGCAAAAATTGGCAGAACCGCAATTCAAAATTATCCGAGAATTGAAGATGAATCCGATATATTCCATGGCTTTTTCGATGATTCAAAAGTGCAACCACATTTGCATCAGATAGGTGATAAAGCGATAGAAGCGATAATAATGAAAGCTGTGAAATCTGCAAATCTGAAGTCTTCGAGAGCAATTTTAGATATCAAAGATGACATTTCAGAATCAGAATTAAATAAAATTTATAAGAAACAAGGTAAAGCGCTATTTCAATATTTTATTAAGTATTGTGGCGATCCGGCCTCTACAGCGTTTGATTGTATAAATCAACATTATAGTAAAATTGCTAAAGAACAATTTAGAAACAGAACTATACAAAAAGAAAGAATGAATTCCGGATGGCGGTACCAGTTTATTGCTAAAGATGCGGCGATACTTACCAAAAGATTTAATTCAATTTCGGATATAGGCGCCTCAGAAGCCGATTTTAATGCTACTGTTTTAGAATTAAAAACCGAACGGCCAATTAATATTTATGTTTCTGTGAAAAACCGTACGAATACGATGGGTGGACAGGATTGGCCTAAAGCTATAAGAGCAATGGAAGCAATGGCAATAAGTGATAAGAATAGAAATGGCCCCTATCTATGTGTTTTTGGTATTGCTATGGATAAGGGCTTAAGGAACATTCGAAACGAAGGAAAAACCGGAATGCCTTATTCTATAAATACTGAAATATGGCTAAGTGATTTCTTTTGGCCATTTTTTACTAATTGTTCTTATGATAAAGTAATAAAATCGGTTTTAAAGGTTTTAATAAAAGAGGGCGGAATAAGCAGCATTGATATTGAAATACCAAATGATCTTTACATCTCCTTTGGAAACGAATGTGAGCTTTATGGATTACTGGACGGGGAAGGAAACTTTAATGACCCTGAAAAGTTGGTCGATTTATTCTGTGGCAAATTAAAAAAGTTGAGAAAATGAATTCAAATGCAAGAATACTTATAGGGGACTGTAATGAAGTACTAAAAAAATTTTCAGACGGCTATTTTAATTTAATAGTTACCTCACCGCCTTATGCTGATTCACGAAAAAAGCATTATGACGGTATGCATCCTGATAACTTTCATGAATACTTTTCTTCATTTCATGAGCAGTTTTGGAGAGTATTGGCCGGTGATGGCTCTCTTATTATTAATATAAAAGATAAAGTTATAAATGGACAGAGACACCGATATGTTTGGAAAACAATTATGGAATTAAATAATAAAGGATGGCTTTCAGTGGATGATTATATATGGCACAAACCAAATGCCATGCCCGGCTATTGGCCCAACAGGTTAAGGGACGAATGGGAATATTGTTTTCATCTTACAAAAAATAAAAAGTTTTGTATGTATCAGGCTCATGTAAAAAAACCAATAGGAGATTGGGCGGTAAAACGTTTGGCAAAATTAAATGGCAAAAGCACTATTAGACACAACAGCGAAAATGATAGTGGCTTCGGAAGAGATTTAAATAATTGGGTTGATAAAGAATATGTGTTGCCGGGTAATACCTTGTCAATTCCTGTTGTGGGGAAAAATATGGATCACCCGGCCGTATTTCCTGTTGGCTTGCCGGAATTTTTTATAAAGTTATTTACCAAAGAAGGCGATAACGTCCTTGACCCGTTTGGCGGAAGCGGAACTACCGGGATTGCGGCATTAACCAATAATCGTAATGCAGTGTTGATCGATAATAAGCCTGAATACATTGAAACGATAAAAAAAAGATTAGCTCCTTTGCACGATCTCTATTCTACAATAACGCTCAATGAAGATCAAGAGGAATATATAATTAAACCAAAAAAAAGAGTGGCAGTTAAATCAAAAAAAAATAAAAAGAGGTGAAGCAGCCTCCGTGCCTTGGCACAGGGTTCGGCGCTTGCGGCGCTTACTTTAAGTTCACCGTGAGGAGTAAAGCTACGATGCATGACCTGGCGCTTGGGCAATGTTCAGTTTACAGCGCTGATTCTATAAGCATTATCCCCGCCGAAAATAACGGTCAATATCCTGTGCCAGTGGACATTTCCGATAATCAGTTGGTATCACATGGTCAGTTGCCCGTGGATACATTGTTTTTACAATTAAGCCAGTCCGATACCGACACGCTACTTATGACCTACCGGTTTAAAAAATCATATTGCTGCAGATCAGGCCGGGGCTTCGGTACGGTAACTTCAATAAGATTTAACGGGCAACCGGCGACCGGGGAAAATGGTGCGTACGTTTTGAAAAGTAAAAAATTTCTGTTTTTTTTGGAAGTTTCCCTTCTGCCTGTTCGCCCCAGGAATTAGACAAGTTTCTGTTTTTCGCTAACAGAAAAATTTTACAGCCACCTGTATTTTTCAATTAAGTGTTCTTTTTGATTTCGGGCAACGGGTATATGCTCTTCATTGCTCATTGTTAATACACCTTCATTGCGGTTGAAATGCTTTACATGATTGAGGTTGATGATATACTGCCGGTGCACTCGTAGAAAATGTTCCTCCTCTAAAACTTCCTGGACATCCTTTAATGTTTTAGAAACAAGAAAGTGCCGCCCATCGGTTAACACCAGTTTTGAATAATTATTGCTTGCTTCACTGTAAACAATTTCATTCAAATCTATAAAAGTAATGCCATGCGAGCCAGGTATAGCAATCTTTGTGACAGGCTCTCCATGCAATTGTTTTTGCAACATAGACAATTGTGCAGATGTAGGTTTAATATGCTTTTCAGCTTTGTTTACTGCTTCTATTAATTCATTTGTATCAATTGGTTTTACTAAAAAATCCAATGCATTAAAGCGAAATGCTTTTAATGCAAATTGATTATATGCCGTAACAAATACAAGACTGAAATTTTTATGAAGCACTTTATCGAGCATTTCAAAGCCATTCATAACCGGCATTTCTATATCCAGAAATAACAGATCGGGCAGCAGTGTTTCAATACCATCTAATGCTTTAACCGTGCTTGTGTAACTGCCCACCACTTCTACGTGCGGACAATGTTGTGCAAGCTGCAGTTGCAAAAGTTTTATACTGTCGGGCTCATCATCTATTATAATAGTTCTTATTGGCATATTAAACTGGTATTTGAATGATGACTTGTGTACCGGCCGCTTCTCCATTGCTGTGCATGAGGTCAATAATCTGCACGGTTGTATTGGTATTGAACAATTGGTTAATGAGCGCTATGCGTTCTGAAGTTACTTTCATGCCATAAGATTTTTGTTTAACGGCAGATTTACTTTTTAACTCTGCTGCTTTTGTACGCCCGATTCCATCATCAGTAATAATTATTTTTACTAAATCATCTGCATCGCCTTTGTCAACAACTATATGTATGTTGCCCCCGGTTTCTTTATGCATCAGCCCATGCCATATAGCGTTCTCCACATAAGGTTGTATGAGCAATGGCGGTATCTCTGTAAAAGAAGTATCAATGTTTTCGGTAATTATATAATGCAGCTTTTCTTTAAAGCGCATGGCCTCCATTTCAATGTACAACCTTAATGATTCTAATTCTGATTGAAGCTCCACTTTGTCTTTTCGTGAATTCTCCAGTACCAGCCGCATCAACCTTGAAAATTTAGTAAGATATTCTGATGCTGCAAGTGAATTGTTTTCTACTGCATATAATTTTATAGAATTAAGACAATTAAAAATAAAATGCGGATTCATTTGCGAACGCAAGGCTGTTAATTCTATCTCTGATAGTTTTCTTTTAAATTCCGCTTCTTTTTTTTGCGTTTCCAGGTGTTCATTCTTCAACTGATTTCTTAGATTGATTTGATTCAGGCGATTTCTATATAACCAATAAACAAAGCCTGCAATCAAAAGTATTACCAATACTTTAAATAAACTTGTTTGCCAGAATGCGGGAACAATATGAATATATAATTTTCTTTCATTGCCCCATACGCCATCGATATTTGCAGTTTTTATTTTAAAAGTATAATTGCCGGGAGCAAGGTTGGCATAGGTTATAGAATTGTCTGCGCCCAATTGTTGCCAGCCTGTATCAGCGCCTTGCATTATACAGGCA
>JALZAJ010000268.1 GCA_030948465.1 Bacteroidota bacterium | reverse complement strand
AACGTTCCTCATAAAGCTTCCAGCTTTTCGTCGGTAAATAATATTTATTTGCATAAAAATCATGATCTTCTTTGGAGCGAAATAATTACCTGCGGAAGAAAACTAAGTGGTGAAGAATTTCAATTCACCCGCTATCATTGCACTGCTAATATCTACCTCGAAAATAAGCTTATAGTAAAAGAGAATATTTTATTGGAGCCCATAAAAAAAGATGTTCATTCACTCGGCCAATTAGAAGGATATACCCATCAATCGTCTTTACTATTTATCAACGATGAAGCCGACATGAAAGAATGTGCTAACGTCTGCCGCAAAATATTGTCAGGAAATGAAGGAATTGTTTTTGGTATTTCTTTGCTTCCTCTCAATGGATTAATTTTTCGAATCTTGGGACAACATGGAGAGCAGTTATTTGATTGCAATCGAAAGCTGGCATCAGTAATTCAACAGTTAAAAAAAGGTTTTAATCTAAACAACAGCGTTTAAAAAATGACCTGAGGTAGGTTAATTAAAGAGGAGCCTAATATCTTTCTCATAATCCGGAATAATAATCATAACCCTGCTCATACCAATAATCGGGCGGCCGCTCATTACTGAAAGAAATAGCGCCGATTCGTTTCAGATGTTTAATCCCATATTTCACGGGAATGATTAAACGCAAAGGGTATCCCTGGTTCAGAGGCAGGGGCTTGCCATTCATTTCGTAGCACAACAATGTTTGCGGGTGCAGCATGCTGGGCATATCTATTCCTACATAATATTCTTTATCCGGTGTCACAAGTGCCGCATATTTTAATTTCGTTTGTGCGCCCAGGTTATACTTAGCCGCGAAGTCGGCAAACTTTACCCCTGACCAATGCGTTACCTGGCTCCAGCCTTCTATACATTTGAAATCAAAAACCAGATCGGTTTTTGGCAACGCTTTTATTTCATTTAGGGTTACAAATAATGTATCACCCGGGTTTCTTATCACCTTTAATTTCCAGGTCGCAGGATCAAAATTATTGCTCAGGCCCAGGTCGCCGTTAACCCTTACACGTGGAGCTGCCACAGCCGTTGGAAATGATTTGGCAAGATGGTCATCACCTAAGAAATTGGAAAAAAAGTTTTCATTATAATTTAATACCGTCCGCAAAGGCTTGAGAGCGCCGTCTTCCTTTGGTTGTTTATAGAGTTGTTTCCATAAAAAAATGGTACCAACAATAAAAATGATAAAGAATAGAAAAGAAATAATGGTTTTATTTCTCAGTCTCTTTTCAGAA
Organism: Bacteroidota bacterium; assembly: GCA_030948465.1. Classification (GTDB taxonomy): domain Bacteria; phylum Bacteroidota; class Bacteroidia; order Chitinophagales; family Chitinophagaceae; genus Ginsengibacter. The sequence continues at coordinate 2,062 of JALZAJ010000268.1, read as the reverse complement.
ATAAAAAATTCTTCTTTATAGTTCATTTTTTTTGATTTCTTTTTCAGGATCTTCTGAGTTTAAAAAAGTTTGGGTGTTGTTAGAAGTATCCGTTTCCGCGATATCTTCTTTATTTTGTTCACCGGCAGGTGTCAGGGAAGCCGTATCGGGACCGGCTGCCTTGTTCTCATTTATATTTTCATCATTACTATCAATTATTTTTTGTGCTGATGAATTTTGTCCCATTGGCAAAATTATTTCATTTTTTTCCATCGTTCCGGTTGCGACTGCCAGGTGCATATCGCTCTGTTGGGGAAGCACATCCAGCCCGGTTACCATACTACGGAAGTTATTCCATCCTGCCAGGATCACCTGCACAACATGAACTACAAAAAATAAAGTGAATAAAATGGTTAATATAAAATGCTCTCCCCGGGCCCATTCATAGCCGCCTAAAACTGATACCAGAGAATGAAATTGTACCGGCTTATAAATCGCCAGTCCTGTGAGCAATGATCCGAGACCCATAAATATCACTGCGGTATAGGCGATTCTTTGTGCGGCATTATATTTCTTTTGAAGCGGAAAGAATTTTTTTATATGCAGGTCGTGTAACACTACCTGCCATGATTCTTTGAATGATTTTTTATTAGGAAATATCAATCGCCATTCCCCCGAAAAAATCAGGTATAAAACATAGACCACCCCATTAACTGCAAAAAGCCACATAAAAACAAAATGCAGGCTCATGCCTTCGGCAAGCCTGAAAGGAATGTGAAGCGCCTTATAAAATGAAGTAGGAAAAAATTTCAAAATGGTTTTATCACCCCAGCCAACTTTGTAAACATCATTTGCCCAATAGATCAACACGCCACTCCATATCATAACTGCCAGCACCGGAAAATTTATCCAATGAAACCACCTTATTGCGAGAGGGTGTTTTTTTAAAACCTTTTTCATAATACAAAGTAAAAACTATTTTGATTTTTAAGTTATGAATTATTTAATTCATTATGATTAATTAAAACGAGGAGGTTTCAATAAGAATCTTCAAGGTGAGGAAACTCTAAGAAAATCTCCCTGGAAATTTTGAATCGCTCTGAAAGGCAGCGAATGATTTCTTTGGACAAGCCTTTTTTATAATGGAGTATATTAGAAACCAGTTCCTTGCTTACCTTGAGTACCTCAGCAAGGTCCTTAGCTTTTAAATTATTTTCAATCATCAAATAATTTAATAACTCAACAGGATCAGCATCTTGAAATGTATTGTGTTCTTCATCCCACTTTTCAATAAGCAAGGTTAACAGGTCAACTTCATTTTCTATGGTTTCACTATGTTCCATATCATCCAGTTCCGCTAATATTTTGCAGTACGAGTTATATTGAGATTCGTTTTTGATTACGTTATATTTAATATATCTTGATGTTGTATTGTTAGCCGGGGTGAAAATGTGGCATACTCCTTATGAGCTTAATGCCTGTCTTCATTTCTTCAAATACCACCTTGTTTAGAAGATGGGTATTAAAGTTTGAATACTCGGCCAGAACATCACATATAATTCCGCAGGTTCTTTTATCCATTATCCCTAATTTTTTAATAAATCTTATTTTATCAACAGACCGGATTTGATCAAGCGCTACCTGACCATGACGTTCTTGAAAAACACAGGTTACTCTAGTAGGATATGTTTTGATTGTGCTGGTCATGGCAGCAACTGTAATTGTATTGAGGTGGTTATTTACCACATCAGGGGAAATGACAAGGCCTGGTTTTACTTATTTCACTTCCTAAAGTTGGCTCAAGATTTATCAGCCAAACGTCAAAACGCTTAACTACCATGTCCATTCTTTTTCATCAAAAGAATTTTTAAATCCTTCCAATAACGCTATGTCCGGAGCATGCCCCTCCTTCTTCGCTTTTTTAAACTGCTCATTCCATTGTTCTCTCGGTTTTACTTTTACCGGCATGATAAGTAATCCGTTTTCATGTGCAATAATCTCCACTTCATCTTCAAAATGGTATTGTTCCAATAAAGTTTTAGATAAAGTAATTCCCTTAGAATTTCCTATCTTTTTTAAACGC
>JALZAJ010000257.1 GCA_030948465.1 Bacteroidota bacterium | reverse complement strand
CTACAATTCAAACGGATCTCAAACAATATTTTGGAGAAAAGATAATGCTTAATTACCTTTCCTTATTGCTGTAATATGATTTACAGAAATATAAATAACAAACATTAAAATATGTCAAAATCGCAGGAAACTTTTAATAAAAAAGAGAAGGAGAAGAAAAAAATAAAACAGCGGCAGGAAAAGCAGGAAAAGATGGAGGAGCGAAAAGCTAATGCAAAAAAGGGAAAGTCCCTTGAAGAGATGATGGCTTACATTGATGAAAACGGCAATATTTCATCAGCGCCCCCGGATCCTAAAAGAAAGAAAGTTTTTAAGCAGGAAGATATGCAAATCAGCATTCCAAGATATGAAGACAGTGACCAGGGAGATGTAACAAGAACCGGCATAATTACCTTCTTTAACCAGGATAAAGGTTTTGGCTTTATAAAAGATTCACAAACGCAGGAAAGTATTTTTATTCATATAAATCAGTTGGATGGGCCAGTAAAGGAACATGATAAAGTAAGTTTTGAAGTCGAAAAAGGCCCCAAAGGGCTTAATGCCATAAATGCGAAAAAAACAGGATAGATATATTTTTTGGGTTAACAGCTTTTCGATGCAATAACCTCCCGAAATAAAAAAAGTTGCCTTTTTTAATTAAGGCAACTTTTTTCAGGGTGACATCTCCATTTAAGAAATTTGAATAAGTCTTGGCGCCTTTTGCTTTGCTTCTTCCTTTTTAGGGATCTTAAGCTGCAATACGCCCCCTTCATATTTTGCATTTATCTTATCAGAATCCACTACATCCCTAGGCAAAGTAAAAGAACGCTGAAAAGCCTGGTAACTAAATTCTTTTCTTGAATAATTATCTTCTCCCTTTTCTTCCATTTGATTATTTGTCTCGGAACTGATGGTAAGCAAATTACCATCTAACTGAACTTTGAAATCGTCTTTTTTCATTCCGGGAGCGGCTACTTCCACTTCAAATGCATCTTTATTTTCCTTAATGTTTACTGCGGGGACTGTAGTTCCCGTATTTGAAAAATTGGAATTGCCCCAGTTAAAAAGATCCCTGTCAAAAAAATCATTGAAAAGGACCGGAAAAGTATTCAATAAATTGCCATTTCTTTTTAAGCTGTTCATATTAACCTCCTTTTAAAATGATTAAATAATATTGTTAACAAACCGAATATTTCAAGTTTTATGCCACTGATTTTTCTGATAAAAGAAGACTGAATGATTGGCACATTTTCTTGTCAAAATGTTAATCTAAAATTGAGCTGACTGAAATATTTTCATTTATCCAAAATAGCAACAATCAGGATCGTGTTGATATTCAGCCACGATCTTTTAACAGAAATCAAAATGCATTATAGAGATCTAACCGTAGTCTGAGAAGTGATTTTGGAAGTGGTGGGAATTTCCTGCCCCATAGCAATCAGGGTTCCTTTTGCATCAGTGGTTGTCGTATTTTGCTTTACCACTCCGGTTTTCGTATCAACCGTTTCTTCTCCGGTAAATGTTCCCTTTGTTTTAGTTTGAATTTCCATACCCTGCATCTCCGTTTTTATTTCACTGTCAATGGTACCACTTAAAGAAATAGCAGCCTCGTTGCCGTTTAATGTTTTTAATGTATAATTAGTCACTTTAGTGATTCCATTACTGGAAGAAGAGTCTCTCCAGGTAGTTCCTGCTTTAGCATTTTTAGGAATAGTTTCAAAAGCCATTTTTGCACCGAAACCTTGCTGCTCAGGATCCCCTGCCAGGCCTCCAATGATCATATCGGCAGGGTTAGAAGAATTATTTTCCTTTCCTGTATCGGCTTTGTTAGGAACAATAATATTTCCTGATCTATCCATAACAATCTCTTTCGGTTTGTTGATAAAATCTTTAAAATTTTTCCCAATGTCTCCTTCCATATCTTCTTTTTTATCAGAGTCAAAATTTATGTCCTGCCCCATAGCATTTGCAGATAGCTTTAAATGGGTGACCGTGTTCACCAGGTTAAATTTGTCTGCAATAATATCCTTCACTTCAATCTGGTAAGTTGAAGAAATATTAGCTTTCGATTCCATAGGTTGTCCGGCCATTTCAGTGGTACTTACCGTACTGATACTATTTTCAACGACAAACTTTTGACCTTTTGCCGGGCTAACTATGCCGGTCACCTGGGAAAATGAAACCGAACGTATTAAAAGAAGTGTATAGATTAAAAAAACAATTTTTTTCATGTTTTGAATTTAAATTTTGAGTTGCAAATATAGGCCGAAGTAAAAAGACGGGCATGATCTTCAAACAATTAACTCCATTTTATTTATTTGAATAAAAAATTTTAAGGGCAAAAATTTATTATTATCTTTTCAAAAAAAATTGATTTTTCGCCATATTTTACTTTCTTTGTTTTGGATGGCTTATTGCCTGCTTCACAGTATTCTTGCGTCAGGAAAGCTAAAATTATTTTTGGAGAAAAAATTTAATAACTTTTTCCGCTATTACAGGCTTTCTTATTCCATTTTCGCTACGGTAACCTTGAGTTTGCTTCTTTATTTCCAATTTTCATTCAAAAGTATTCTTATAATAAATTCCCCATCTATACGCTATGCAGCTTTTGTTTTATTCATTTTGCCGGGGCTTTTAATAATGCTGATGGCGATCTATAAATATTTCAGATTGCTAAGTGGTGTAAGGTCCCTTTATCATAAAAATAATTTTTCAATACTCCGGATTGATGGCATACACCGGTATATGAGGCATCCGTTGTACACGGGAACCCTTCTGTTTACCTGGGGACTTTTTTTTATTTTTCCTTTTGTAAGCAATTTAATCGCTGTTTGCAGTATATCAGGTTATGTTCTAATAGGAATAAAGTTTGAAGAAAAAAAATTGGTAAAGGAATTTGGAGATTCTTACACTGCTTATAAGGCAAAGGTTCCAAAGCTAATTCCAAACCTACGAGAAGGAATTTGTCTCATAAAAAAAGGTGACCGAATGGGTCACCCTTAATCTTTTTTCGGAAATATCGATCTTAGCCGATTAATTTCACATTAACGGCATTCATGCCTTTTTGCCCATTCTGCAAGTCAAATTCTACTTTGTCGTTCTCTTTAATTTCATCAATTAAGCCGCTTGCATGTACAAATGTTTCCTTTGCGGAATCATCATGTTTAATAAAACCGAAGCCTTTTTCACTGTTGAAAAATTTTACAGTTCCTGTTGTTTTGTTGTCCATTGTATTGTTGTTTATTAAAATAATTAGCTGCAAATATAAGCATTAAAAATTAGAACTCAATTTTTAAAAAAAAGGGATATATGATTAATTAATTATCACCACGCATAGATGAAAGTTCCACAATGTCGAGTAAGCTGGTAGCCGTAGGAGATAACGTACTGCTTAGCATGATCTGTTTCCACTTATTAATTTTTTTATCCCAAACGGGATTAGGAGGATAATCGTTATCTGCAGATACTATAAGAGTTGCGACTTTTGATGATATCTTTACAGGTTGCCCTTCAGGGCCTGCTATTGTAATGTACTTTTTTAGTTTAGCGGAAGGTTTATGGTCATTGTTTCCAAGGAGAGATTTATCTTTTGAGGACTTTATAATGTTCTCTAAAGTCTTATTGTTAAGTGAGTCGATAGTTGTCTGTTTTTTTGAACTATCCTTAATGTAAACCGGCGTGGAGGCTATTGGCTCGTGACTGTCTTTATTCCTGTTAAAAAACAAAGAACTGATAAATATAATAAATAAGGACGCAGCAGCAGTTACTCCGTAAAAGATAAGTTTAGATTTCTTTCGAAATGGGGACAGTTGAATAGCTTTTTCTTCTTGTTCAAGGGGTTGAATATTCCCATCAAGTTCAGAAACAATTTTATCCCAAATATCGTTGGGAGGAGTTGATTCATAATTGTAAACCCTATCCTTAAAATTGTGCATAATTCTGTTACTAATTAATTTTGCCGTTGCTGGTTTTATTAAGCCTGCTTTCCAAAGATTTTTTTAAAACCCCTTTTGCCCGTGCTAATTGAGATTTGCTGGTACCCTCTGTAATTCCAAGAATATCGGCGATCTCTTTATGTGAATATCCTTCAATTACGTGCATATTAAATACAGCTTTATAGCCAGGTGATAATTCATTCACAAGAGCAATAATATCTTTTTCAGCAAGCGTGTCAAGGATATTCCAGTCATTATCTTCTATCGTATTTTCCTGTACTTCCCCTACATTGTAAAGCTTTACCTTTTTCCTGAAATGCTCGATGGAAGTATTTACAAAGATTCGCCGCATCCAACCTTCAAATGATCCTTCTCCCCTAAATTTAATAAGATTTTTAAAAATTTTTATAAACCCTTCCTGTAAAAGATCATTGGCATCTTCCACATTTCCCGAATATCGAAGACATACACCATACATTTTTGAAGAATATTTCTGGTAAAGTTGTTCCTGCATTTGCCGGTTTCCATCAATACAACCTTGTATCAAGTCGATTTCAGAGAAGGTATGGTTGCCTGTTGTGGTCAAATTATTACAGCGTTTTTAATCATAGTCAGAATTTAATTCAATGTATTCAAATGCTGAATAAGCTTTTCAACAGCTATCTTTCTATGACTAAAAATATTCTTTTCAGTTAAAGGCATTTCAGCAAAAGTTTTTTTAGCTCCTTCAGGAATAAAAACAGAATCATAACCGAACCCAAGATTGCCTCGTCTTTCTGCAATAATAGTGCCTTTGCATGTACCTTCAAAAATATTTTGGGTTCCGTTTAGGATCAGGCATATAATTGTTTTGAATATCGCCGCGCGGTTTCTTTTATTTTTAAGCTTAAAAAGTAATTTGTTAATATTATCGTCAAAGGATTTCTGTTCACCCGCATATCTTGCGCTTTTTACTCCTGGTTCACCATGCAAGGCAGCTACTTCGAGGCCGCTATCTTCAGCAAAACAATTACAACGTGTAAGATTATAAATTACTTCTGCCTTTTCTATCGCATTTTTTTCAAGGGTATCAAAAGGCTCAGGTATGTCAATATGAATGCCCGCTTCCGTAAGTGATTTAATTACAAATTTTTCGTTAAGCAGGATTCTGACTTCCCTGACCTTATTAATATTGTTCGTTGCGAAAATAAGTGTCTTCATTTCTTAATCCTGATATTAAAAATCTTTTGAAGACTTATCCATAACTGCTTTTTTTTATCTAAATCAACCCGTAACTCTTCTAATCCGGGACTGAAAAGATATTCTATTTCCTGGAAAGCCTGGACCTGGAAATATGGGATTGAAAAAGGAAGATCAAGCCTGGAGGGCTGCACGCCAAAGCTTAATATTTTTTGAGACTGGAATTCATTGAACAAATCGAGATAGGTTACCTCTTTATTATAATGCAAATTGATTACTGCAATATCTGCCAACGTAATGTTACAAGCTAAGATAAGTCCCGATAAAAATGTTAATTGACTGTCATCCAAAAATTTGTGATTCTCATTATAAACTAAAAACACGATCTTTTTTTCATTGCCTCCTAAAAAATCAATCTTGTTTTTAATTTTTTTTACGGGTTGATTTACCGGTTTGCGTAAATCCAATAAATTTTTTTTAAAAATTGATTGGCAAATTAACACAGGCAATTGCATGTTATCTAAGCTCATAATTTCTATTTACCTTCCTTTTTTTCGTTTCTTTGCTACAAATTTAATAATATGACAGCAGTTGGGGATTTTAAAATTAAACGGGCAGAAAAAAGCAAATTGAATTCCATATCATTAGAAAATATTCCCTTTGGTAAATATTTTACTGACCACATGCTGGAAGTGGATTATGAAAATGGCGAATGGCAAACGGCAGAAATAAAACCGTATATGCCACTTTTATTTGAGCCTTCCCTGGCGGCTTTGCATTATGGGCAGGCGATCTTTGAAGGCATAAAAGCTTATAAAAATCAAGATGGTGAAGCACAACTGTTCAGGCCATTTGAGAATTTAAAACGGTTTAATATATCCGCTGAAAGGATGGAAATGCCTGTAATTCCGGAAGACATCTTTATTGAAGGTATGAAACAGTTGATAAGACTTGATGCAGATTGGATTCCAAATAAGCCGTATCATTCTTTATATGTCAGGCCTTTTATGTTTAGTACGGATGAAATGATAGGAGTGAAGCCCAGCAGCAAATATAAATTCATGATTATACTAAGCCCTACAGGACCTTATTACAATACACCCATGCGTATCTATGTAGAAGAAAAATATGTAAGAGCGGTTAAAGGTGGTGCAGGCTATGCAAAAAATGCGGGAAATTATGGAGCCGCTATGTACCCTTCTGCCGAAGCAAAAAGAAAAGGCTACGACCAGGTTCTTTGGACGGATGCGTTTACCCACAAATATGTTCAGGAGTGCGGTACCATGAATATTTTCTTTCTTATTGGAAATACCGCAATAACGCCCGGGCTGGAGTCAGGAACCATTCTGGCAGGCGTTACCAGGGATAGTGTTATCCAGCTTTTGAAAGACTTGGGCTTTTCTGTTGAAGAAAGGAATTTAAGCATAGATGAAATTACAGAGGCTTATAAAGCGGGTACTTTAAAGGAAATTTTTGGTACCGGCACGGCGGCTACCATTTCAATGATCAGGGAATTGTGTTACCAGGATTTACCTATGCACTTCGATGTAGATACCTGGAGTGTGGCGCCGAAAATTAAAGAATTAATGAGCGGCATAAAGGAAGGTCGTATTGAAGATAAGTATGGGTGGATGGTGAAGGTGTAGGAAGGAATACCCAAAAGGAAAGTTATAAGATTATTAAATCAGTAAATTCCTTCATATTTCATTCAGCATTTCCAATTGCATTATCGCTTCGAATGTTTGATCAATTGTTGGCTTATTAAATTATAAAGAATAAGATTTACGGCTAATTAATATTTTGGGGTGATATATAAAGATGAGTAAGGGAGAAGGTGATACGGAAAATTGGAATGGTAATGCTGATAAGGTATCCAGGTTTATGTTTCTGAAATTTTTATATTCCTTTGAGAAAAATTGATTCACTAATGAAAATTTCTTTCACCCGTTGTTTTGTTATCTTCATAGAACTTATAAAAAATTTCAAGGCTTCAAATAATTTTGGTATTTCACAATCCTGCACTTACCTTTGCCGTCCAAAAAAATCAGGGTAAAAGTAATGCCTACAATTCAGCAATTAGTAAGAAAAGGAAGAACCATCATCAGGGCTAAAAGTAAGTCAAGAGCGCTTGACAGTTGTCCCCAGAGGCGCGGCGTATGTACGAGAGTATATACCACCACTCCTAAAAAGCCAAATTCAGCACTGCGAAAAGTTGCTAAAGTACGGCTTACTAATAAACTTGAGGTGATTGCATATATTCCCGGTGAAGGGCACAATTTGCAGGAGCACTCCATTGTACTTATAAGAGGAGGCAGAGTAAAAGATCTTCCCGGAGTTCGTTACCACATTGTAAGGGGAAGCCTTGATACAGCAGGTGTAAAGGATCGTAAGCAAAGCCGGTCTAAGTATGGCACCAAAAAAGAGAAGGCAAAGAAGTAGCAAGAAGATAGTAGCAAGTAGCAAGACAATAACCAAGCTATTAAACCAATTAACCTCCCGATAGCTATCGGGATACCTAGTAAACAAATTAACCAATAGACCAAATGCGTAAAGCACAAGCCAAAAAACTTCCATTAGCTCCTGATCCAAAATTTCAGGATAAACTGGTCACCCGTTTTGTAAACAATCTAATGTGGCAGGGCAAAAAAAGCGGGGCATACAATATATTTTATGATGCCCTTGAAAAAGTGACTAAAATTTCCGGAGAAGATGGTTACGAGGTTTGGAAAAAAGCACTGGCGAATGTAACGCCTGGTGTAGAAGTAAAAAGCCGTCGTATTGGCGGGGCTACATTTCAGATTCCAGCAGAAGTTAGGGCGGACAGAAAAACTTCGTTAAGTATTAAGTGGCTTATTAAATATAGCAGAGATCGGAATGGCCGCAGTATGTCGGAAAAACTGGCTAATGAAATTGTAGCGGCAAGTAAAGGAGAAGGGGCCGCTTATAAAAAGAAAGAAGACACTCATCGCATGGCAGATGCAAACAAAGCATTCGCGCATTTCAGAATATAACTTATAAAGATAATTTAGTGAACCCTTTCTATTACAGGAAGGGTTTTTTATTATTGGCTTCATTGTTAAATATATCAGTTCCGCAGCTAATTATAAGTTGATTATTTGTAACTTTGCGCCTCCAAAAAGTATTTCGAAAATTACATAACAACAAAATAAAACAGGGCCATGGCCGATTTAAGATTTCAAAGAAACTTTGGTATTGCCGCTCACATTGATGCGGGCAAAACTACTACTACAGAGCGCATTCTGTATTACACCGGTGTTAACCATAAAATAGGCGAAGTGCATGATGGCGCTGCAACCATGGACTGGATGGCCCAGGAGCAGGAAAGAGGTATCACGATTACATCTGCTGCTACCACTTGCTTCTGGAATTTTCCGACTGTTCAAGGTGCAAAAATCCCAGATACAAAACAGTATAAATTTAATATTATCGATACTCCCGGCCACGTAGATTTTACCGTGGAAGTAGAGCGTTCATTAAGAGTTCTAGATGGTTTACTGGCGTTATTTTGTGCAGTGAGTGGCGTAGAACCACAAAGCGAAACGGTGTGGCGCCAGGCGAATCGGTATAAAGTTCCGCGTATAGGATTTGTAAATAAAATGGACCGTGCTGGTGCCGATTTTCTAAATGTTGTAAAGCAGGTTAAAG
>JALZAJ010000229.1 GCA_030948465.1 Bacteroidota bacterium | reverse complement strand
TTTTGCGGAGTCCATGAATTATACAAAAGGTCTTTACTTTTATTACCCTGAAAGGAAGCCCAAAAATCAATCCAGTAACGCGTATAATTAATCACGTCGTTGCCTTGGGAACCGTAAAATACCATCGTGAAATCAAAATTTTTATAGCTTGCATTTAAGTTAATGCCATAGGTAAATTTTGGATTAGGATTACCGAAGAAAATCCTATCATCGTCCCCGATTGTATTATCGCCATTGGTGTCCTGATAAATAAAACGACCCGGTGCAGCATCCTGTTGCTTTGGCAATTTTTTTACCTGGTTAGTATCGCTAAACAAACCGATGACTTTATAACCATAGTAGGCTCCGATTGGATGTCCCACCTGGTTACGAACAAAATTACCTATACGTGTACCCCCTGTATTAAAATAATCCCCAGGAATTTTTACGACGTTAGTTTTATAGGTCGTAATGTTTGCCCCAATGTCGAATTTAAAATCGCGGCTAACCGCACCATGATACGTAATGGAAGCATCTACTCCATGATTTTGCACATCTCCTATATTAACAGAAGGCCTCGTAGCCCCACCAACGGTGGCTACGCTTTGGTCTCCAAATAATAGCCCATTTATACTTTTTTTGTAATATTCGACGGTAAAATTTATTTTATTCTGAATAATTGCTGCATCAATTCCGACATTGAAAATTTTATCTTCTTCCCATCCTGTGTTGGGATTTCCAAGACGTGAAAGATAAAATCCTGCAACAGTTGAACTACTTACCCCGTTAATGTCATAAGCTGATCCTCCGGGTGTGCTTGAATATTGTGTAAAAGAATTACTTGGAGAAACGTTATTCTGAGAACCCAGAATACCCCAACTTCCCCTTAATTTTAAGTCATTTAACCATGTGAGACTTTTCATGAAGCTTTCCTGGGTAATTCTCCAACCTAGTGAAAAAGCTGGAAATACACCATACCGTTTATTTGGGCCAAAGACTGAGGAACCATCCCTTCTAACAGTGGCGCTAAACAAATATTTATCGTTGTAACCGTAATCCAATCTTCCAATTAACGAAAATAAAGTTTGCGCGTACGCATAACTATAATTTGTTTGACCAGTAGGCCCGCCGGCGCTTAAAACCTGTAAGGTCGGATCATCAGTAAAAAATCCGAGCCTGTTTCCACCAACTCCCCTGCCGTATTGATTGATGGCTTCTGTAGCAGCAAAGACCTTTAAATTATGTTTCTCGGCAAATGTGTTAGTGTAAGCTAAAGAATTTGTCCATTGCCAGGTGCTATTATAAAAAGCATTTTCGCTAAAGCTGTTAGAGCCATTATTCTCAGCATTTTCATAGGTGTGATAACCATGCTGGTAGTTGTAACCATTATCAATAGTACCTCCAAAACTTGTTCTGGCAGTAAGATGCCTTAAGATATCCACTTCTGCCCAAACATTTCCGATCATATCCCAATTGTATCCTTTATTGTTAGCCGTGCGCTTTTGAACCGCAACCGGGTTATTAGAATTACCCAATTCCGGTCCATTGGTACCTGCAAAATTTCCTTTAATATCATATACGGGAATAATAGGCTGTTCCCGATAATCATAGTTAATTACATTTTCGCCAAAATAACTTATCTGCGGGTTTTGTTTATAAAACAAATAGGCATTCTCACCAACTCTTACCCGATCGGTTACATTAAATGTTGAATTCATTCTTACTTCATATCTTTTCAAAAAAGTATTGATCAGAGTACCCTGCTGATTAAAATAACCTATTGAAAATAAAAAAGACGATTTTTCGCCGCCCCCGCTAAGAGAAAGTGAATGACTTTGAATGGGAGCCGGCTTAAATATTTCATGAAACCAATCAGTGCCTTGTTTGTTAGCTGCTGTTATCTGATAAATCGGTCCGACACTGTAGTCAGTATTATATTTAGCAGGATCAACCGCAGGATCACCCGGATTAACACCAAAACCGCCGCCCGGAGTAATATAGTTAGGCAAAACAGGGGTGCTTCCGTTACCATATAACAGCGATTGAGGGTTACCATTTGCTCCGACTTGGCCCGTATTTTTGTAAGCTATCCAATAAGCGTTCGCCAGCTCCTGAGAGTTTAATAAGCGAAAAGGATTTCCTTTTAAGGGTTGCTGCGTACCATAATATCCATCATAAGTTGCAACGGTTCTTCCTTTCACGCCTTTTTTGGTAGTAATTACAATTACACCATTAGATCCCCTTACTCCGTATTGAGATGCGGCTCCCGCATCTTTCAAAACCTGTATAGATTCGATGTCATTCACATTGATATCGTGCATACTGGATTGAACCCCATCGACAATAACCAGCGGATCCACATTACCGAAAGAGGAAATTCCTCTTACAAAAATGTTCGAAGGACCTCCCGGTGCACCGGAGGTAATTACGCTAACCCCTGAGGCCTGTCCCTGCAATAATTGTTCGCTGCTTCCAGAAGGCACAGCCTTAAAATCTTTCACATTTACCACAGCAACGGAACCAGTTATATCTTTTTTTCTCTGACTGGTGTAGCCGGTTACCACTACCTCATTTAAGGTAGAAGTAGTGGTTTTTAATGTTACACTAATGCTATTGTTTCCGGTAACAAAAACTTCCTGAGGTTCGTAACCCACAGACGAAATTACCAATCGTGAATTGGATCGGGGAGCAGTAATTGTAAATTTTCCTTCCGCGTTTGTTTGAGTTCCATTATTTGTGCCTTTTACGACAACCGTTGAACCGATGAGCGGCTCACCAGCAGGATTAATTACTGTACCCGTAATAGATCTTTGTTGGGCGAAGATGACACTACTAAATAACAACAGTCCTGCGCTCATTAATAGAATGCGTAGCTTGGTTAATTTTAATCTCATAACAGTATCGTTTAATTTTTATGTAAATTAACAAAAAGTTAATACAAAATAACAGTTGGTTAAAATATATTTTAAAATGTTGAAAGATTACTTAATGGTGACTTAAAAGCTTAATATTCAAGTAACGCCATAGCAGAAAAAATTTAAGAAGATAAGTAGGAAATGTTTGATATTATGTAAATAGGGATTATGGTTCGATTTAGGAAAATAAGAAAAAGCTATTTTGTTATAGCCCTATTTTTAACTATTATTTATTTTGGGAATGTGATGACTTCCACATTGGATGTTGTAACTGCAAATAAGGGAACTGGCATCAGCAATAAAGATGGAAATAAATTTGCCGGCTCCGCGGCCTGCGCCAGTTGCCATAAAGATATTTACGAGAGTCACATTAAAACGGCGCATTATTTAGACTCCCGGCCTGCTTCTAAAAAGTTTATTAAAGGAAGTTTCTTGCCCGGCAAAAATAAATTTGTCTATAATAAATGGATGGAAGTTGTGTTAGAGCAAAAGAAAGATTCACTATTTCAAACTGCTTTTATCAATGGTGTTGAGTATGAGAGCAAGCCATTTGGCGTGGTGATTGGATCGGGCAGGAAAGGGCAATCCTATTTATATTGGGACGATAACAAATTATTTCAGCTCCCGGTTTCCTATTATACGAATTTAAATAGCTGGTGCAACAGCCCCGGGTTTCCAATTAATTTTGTAAAATTTGACCGGATCATTCCGGCAGAATGTTTGGAATGCCATGGCACTTATGCAAAATTTGATGAAGATGAAAATCATGAACCCTTTTACGATAAAAGCCAGATCATTTATGGAATTGATTGTGAACGATGCCATGGCGCCGCAGCAAATCATGTGGCATATCAATTAGCGCATCCTGATGACAAAAGTGCAAAATATATTCTAAACATCAAGCAACTAAGCCGTCAGCAACGGCTTGATGGTTGTGCACTCTGCCATTCCGGATTTAGAAACGCCGTAAAGCCGCGTTTTACTTTTACCATCGGTGATACTCTTGACAATTATTCTCATCCAAGATATAATGCGGATAGTATTTCAACTCTTGATGTTCATGGAAACCAATATGGATTGCTAATGGCGAGTAAATGTTTTAAGATGTCACAGTTAGATTGTTCTTCCTGCCACAATGTTCACGTAAATGAAGCTAACAGCCCAAAAATATTTTCTCAAAGATGTATTGCCTGTCATTCAGATGTACAACATAATTCAATTGAATTACCGTTAAACAAGAAAGTGTTATTTAATAATAACTGCATCGATTGCCACATGCCGATGCTTCCTTCACATAAAATTGTTTTAACAGTTGATAACGCAGATAATGCCATACCCGATCTTGTACGAACTCATAAAGTTGGGATATACCCGGAAAAGACAAAAGAGATATTGGAAAAAATAAAATCTATGAATTGATAATTATAAAATCTTTATTAGATCTTAGTGTGCCGTAAGCTTTTGAAGCACAAAATCTCCAACATTTCTTCCCATGTTTTTTCCATTTTCTATCGCTTCTCTAAAATGTATCCCTCCGTACATGCGACTTATTGCTGCCTCATCGGCTGCCTGAACAAAAGAATTAAAACTTCTGTTTGGTAACCCGAAAGATTTTTCGACACTATCTGTAAAATGAAAATCTTCTCCAAAGAAATGGGTAAGAACCATTGCTGCCGCCATTGAAACAACACTGTGTGCACTTAAATATTCCGGAAAGGGAGGTGTTTGAAGTATCGGCTCCCAGGTTGGTGATATCAATTGATGTATGGCTGTAATAGGGCGAATATAATTGCTCCTGTATTTCTCATCCCATACAGCAATAAAACCATCAAATATTGCAATGGAAACCATGCTATAAGAGGCAAGTGCCTTTACCAAAGGTTGGTTTGCTTTTTTTACCGCAAGTCCCGTAATTCCAATCCAATGACCACCCGGTGTAATTTTTTTTATGCTATACATTAAATGCCCAACCGTACGGGTGGCGTATGGATTGCAGTCCCAAAAATTTGCTATCACATTTTCATCGCTGGTTAGATCCTGCCTTGCTTCATATATCTCTTTACACTCCGCCATAAATTTTTCAGACTTATAAGACGCCGGTCGCGACACCACAAATTGATTCGCAGCTTTAAGCGTCATTGGCCGGATCTGGTTCCAATTGGGTTCAATTGCTTCCATGTAATCAGGGCCGGTTGGCTTCCACACGCTGTCGGCCTCACCCGGCGTAAACCTAGGAAGGGTCCTGGTGTGCGTGTAGTTGTCACCGTTAGCCCATGCCAGGATATGATTTGCCACCTGGTTTCCAAATTGAATTGAGCGCTTATAAACTTCAGGTGAAACTTTTCGTTTGTGCAATTTAATTTCAATTGAGTCCCAGGATTTTTGAAAAAGATCTTTTGAAAAAACAAATGAATAACTCGTTTTATAAAATGCCTGTGTGCCTGCTAACAGCCAATCATAGGTAACATTCCTTGCTGGCTTTGGCAGAGTGGTAAGCCCGTTTAATTTTCCACCATAACTTTCATTTACAGAATCGCCGGGCCTCGCCGCTTCATAAAATGCAATGAGAGAATATGCGTAATCACGGCTTGATACAGGAGGAGAAGTAATATCATGAATCATTGCATCACTCAAAGCGTTTATACACCTTTGCGCCAGCGCAACATCCTGGTTTTGCTTTTGCGCAATTCCATTTTGAAATGAAAATAAAAACAACAAATTAATTAATCCTGAAAATTTGAATTTTATCATTATTATTTGCAACTATTATATAATTGTCAATCCTGATTATTTTTCGTGCATCCTTGTCCGATAGGAATCCGCTGCCGGTGACAGGCGAAAAGGTATGGGATTTAGTTTGCGAAAGTAGTAATCCTTTACCCGCATCATATCGCCCTGATTGGGCCCTTACAGCATAGTCGTTCCCTGTCAAAAGTAAATCTTTCAATCCATCATGATTGAAATCATCTATTAAAAAATCTCTTACCGGAAATGCCTGCGCTTCGTTGGTAAAAGGCTCAAAGTGGAAAGTCCCGTTATCATTTATAAAAATTCCTGATCTGAATTCTTCAGCTTCCAGGTGTAGTGCATTTTTGAATTGCTCCGGTGTAAAAATATCTTTAATTGTTGCATCGCAATAGGCTTTGTACGATGGGAATTTAATTTTTATGGAAGGCACCTGGTCTATCAATTCATCTCTTGTTGGCACGGGGTAACTTTTACCCTGGATGTAATAGCTTATTATCGCATCAATAGATCCGTTATTATCTATATCAGCGGCATCAATTGTTACGGGTTGTTCAACAGTGGGTTTCATCTGGCTATTTAAACCGTGGTTGCCGGCGA
>JALZAJ010000220.1 GCA_030948465.1 Bacteroidota bacterium | reverse complement strand
ATTTTAATGCTTCTGAAGGAAACATGAGTTCCATGTTCCTGCAATAAAATATGTCCCTCGCGGGCCATACCGAAATTGGGCCAGACTACATATTTACTTTTTGCAACAAGAGCATAATAATATTGAGCGCCTCTTTGGTAGGACAATACTTTCCAGCCATTGATCCAATGCTCTACCCAACCATCCGGATATACAACAATCCTGCCCCGGTTCCACTCCCCTATCGGAAGTTTATCTCTGCGGTGTCCGTTATCATCCAGAATTTTTTTGGAAGGGATCATATCATACAACGACGCCATTGTCCGGTTTCCTATCGACCCCAATTTTGCATCAGGATGCTTGTCATCATCCAATATCTGGTATTCTAATCCGATAGCTGAACCGGTGCTATTGCCTTCTTTTTCGGTGACAAAATATTTAACCCCGCTGTTGGCTGTGTCTGTTATTTTAAATTCAAATTGCAAATCAAATGCACTGTACTCACCGGTGGTAATTATATCTCCGCCATTTGAAGATTCCGCGTCATTACTGCCTTTCACGTTAAGCGTTCCATTTTCGATGTACCAGACTTTATCCGGAAAATAATTTTTATAAGCGCCACGCCAGCCGTTAGTCGTTTTGCCATCCCACAATAATTTAACGCCTAATGCTTTTTCATCGCCTGAAAGATTGTTGGGAACTGTATTCACGATAAAAATTGAATCGGGAGGTGTAGGTTTTAAATTTTGAGTTTGAATGCGAATATTACGCCACCGAATCACTTCTCCCGAATTTTCGGGACCAGACACCTGGTGCACCTGCAAAGCAATAAAGCCTTTCGGGGTCATATCATCAATAAGATGTGCACAGGCAATTCCGTTTACCCATGTACGTATGCTATTGCCGATGCATTCGATGCGGTAATGATTCCATTCATTGTTTTTGAAAGCTTTTTTTGCGGCTGGATTGTATTCCATGGGATATAACCAGCCCCTTCGCGCTTCATCATAAATGCCACCACTCCATGCACGTGAGGATGGATCGATTTCCATTTGATATCCATGAACTCTTTCCGGGGTTTTGAGATCAGTAACGTGGCAGGTATCGTTCGCATCTTTTATTTCACTGCGGAATTGTATGCCGGAATTCATTTCAGGATTCACCAGGAAATCTGTTTCAAAAATAAAATCCCCATACGTTTTTTCGGTTGCTAAAAAACTGTTGGGTGTGTTGGCAACAGTAGTTCCTACGATCTCTCCGTTCTTTACTTCGTATTTTGCTTTGCCATTCAGTTGCTTCCATCCTGTGAGGTCTTTACCATTGAAAAGGCTTATCCACTGTGCTTCTGCGGGAGAGATAAAAAAGATACCTAAGAAAAGTAAGCAACGATTAAAACAAGCTTTCATAATATGTGGCTTTTGATTATAGATTTATTTTTCAAAAATAACTTACTCAATACAATTAATGCAGATAGATTTTATGCTTTATTGAAAATATTAAATGATTGGAAAGAGAAACAAACGTAGTAATGAAAAAGTTAGTCCTTTGATCCGGAAAATATTTTTTGTCTTATATAACAGTTTAGGTTAGCTGCTAATATAACATATTGCCTCAGTGGAAGTTCTTGCGCTTTTCCATTTCCTTCTTAATTCTTTTATTAATATCAATTTTGGCGCCCAGCAACAGATATACTTTAGTGCCTTCTTCTCTCGAATACAAATTTTTATTTTCACCTGCCAATAGAATTGTATCGAAAAAAGGTTTCTCCGTATTTCTGGCCGGATCTTCATCATCAGCTTCTTTTACAAGAATTGCATTTTTAATTTCCTTATCCAGCGGTATCCAATTTATATAGTCAGCGTTGAAGGAAACGGCATGTATATTTTTAAATGCAGAATAATAATTTATCGCCCCTGCCTCTCCATAATTATCACACAGCACCAGCGTGTTTTCTTTGTCTGGAATTTTACGGTAAACACTATCGACCGTTTTTGCAAGGTTTTTCCAGCCCAGCATGTCGGCAAAGTCCTGGGGTAATTTATGGTCTTTCCCATCCTCCCATCT
>JALZAJ010000219.1 GCA_030948465.1 Bacteroidota bacterium | reverse complement strand
TTTTTAATGGAATCTTAAATGGCAGTACCTGCAATGGGTTTAATTTCTCAGGAAAATCCGTTTTAAAATTTGCTGCGGCCAGCCAATCATCGGTTTTACCTATTTTATTTGCTAACAGATCCGTTCTCACTTTAAAGCCGCCATCTCTTATCATCATCTGCTGAGATGAAAAATTTTTAAATTCATTTCTTCCAAAAAAATAATTGCTGTAGGTGTAGTCTTCATAGCCGTTAGGCCCGCTCATATTCAAATGATACCTGTCAGTTTCAAACTGCTTTAATATTGTTTTATCGCCGAGGTAAATAAATTTTCCTCCGAATAACCGAAGGCTTAATCCTCCACCTTTGGCATAATTAAAAAAGTAGCTTCCATCAAAAGCTAAGCGAATAAAATCTTTGCCCTGTTCTCCCTGAAGAGATGCCGTGTAAGGATATAAAACCCGGTTATTTTCCACGTTTAATTTTAGCTGATTTAGATACCTGCTGTTCTTCGGATATGATATAACGTCAACGTGTTTAATGGTATCCCGGGAAAATAGAAGGTTTGTTTCTTTAATGAAATATGTTTTCCACTGTATCGATTTTGTAATAGTACTTTGCGCATTTTTATTTCTAAAAATTAGTTTTACTGAAGGAACTATTTTCGAAAAGGGCAGATAATTTTTTTTGCCGTTAGAGTCAACAAAGTCATCTGCCGTAAATTTTTCTCCGCTTATTGAAATTTCTGTTTTTCTAATAAACCCATAGCTCATAATGTTGTATCCAACTTTACCAATTGCCGTAAAACTGTTGCTGCCGGTAGCATACATAGGTGCAATTATAAAATGAAAGTTGGGTTCAGGCAATGTATAGTTATGAATAAGGCCACCTACCATTAAATTATCATAAACATTTATTCCAACAGCAGGCGCAACGAAAATATAATTATGCTTGTCGGTATCGCGAAAACTGATGAATGATTTTAGTTTAAAATTTTTTTTAACCGGAGTTTTCATTTCTCCTTTTTCAGACAGTAATAAAAAAATCGTGTCAACATTTTTATGACTAACATCTTCTACTACTTTTTTAAAGTCTTCGGGATATGGATGCTTAAATTTCCAGCGGTTATAATATTCATGAAGACAGCTATCAAATAAAGGCTGGCCTATAAAGTCTTCAAGAGCCTTCATCCATTCGCCCGTCTTATAGTAAGCAACTTCGATATAATTTATCGTCGAAAACCTTTCAGAACTTGTCCCGATGGGTTGATCTTTTTTTTCCCCAACAAGCGTACGGAAAATAAAGTCATTCACATTTTTTGGAGAACGGTTCTGTATAAATTTATCAGAGAGTGGCAATTGATATTTTTCAGGATATTTTATTTTTTCATACCTGTTATCAAAATAGGTATTCATGCCTTCATCCATCCACGGATGCGCTCTTTCATTGCTTGCAAGAATTCCATAGTTCCAGTTATGCCCCACTTCATGTTCAATCGTAAGATCAAGCGATCTTTCGCTCTGCATGGGCGATATGCTGGTGATCGTTGGATATTCCATGCCACCGGCGAATCCCATTTTTGCTTCAACGGCGCTTACATTATTATAAGGGTATTCTCCGAGCCATTCGCTTCTTGTTTTTACAGCATCTTTAATAAAGGCAATACTATTTTTCCAAACTTCTTTTCCTCCGGGAGTAAAAAATGACCATACATTAATTACCCTGCCTGATAAAAGTGTTAGCGTATCATAAAGAACCGAATAATTTTTATCAGCAAACCACGCAAAATCATGCACGTTGTTTTGTATGTAGGTAAGAGTTTTAAATTTTGTATTTCGCAGAGAAGGAGCTGAAGTAACAGGCCTAAGAACTTTTGCCTTACCCTTGTTTGCAGAAAGCTTCTTGCTGCCAGCAATTTGTTTACTATTCGCTGCCCGCTGATCACTCGTCACCGATCCCTGATCTCTCATTACTAATCCCTTATCACTCATCACCGATCCCTGATCTCTCATCACCGATTCCTGCTCCCTGCTCTTCAGCCACTTCACTTCATCTTCGTTTTGTAATTCTCCCGTAGCTGCTACTACATAATCTTTTGGAAGGGTGATCTGAACAGTAAAATTTCCAAACTCACTGTAAAATTCTCCCTGATCAAGATAGGGCATCGGATGCCATCCCTGGCGATCATACACTGCGGGTTTCGGGTACCATTGAGTTGCCTGGTAAGTGTTTCCAACATGGCCTCCTCTTGAAAAATTGAAAGGAATCTTTTCATGAAAGGGAGTCGTGATTTTTATGGTTTGATGAGGTGCAAGCGGCGTTGGTAAAATTAGTTTGGCGACATCAATGTACAACGGATGATCTTCCAAAACAGAAGTAACTCCATTTACCTTGAAGTCAAGCCGGTTTATGTAACCCCGTTTATCATCATTGCTAAAATAAAAATCGGTTCTGCCTATTTGCAAAAGCTGTTCACTAAAAGCGGTACGATCGCTTTTATAAGCATTGGGCCAAAGATGAAACCAAATAAAACGAAGTGTGTCAGGAGAGTTGTTGGTGTACTCTATTATTTCAAAGCCATCGAATGTATTTTCTACATCGTTTAAAGTAACATCAATTTTATAATTTACCTGCTGCTGGAAGTAGGCGGTCTGGCAGATTGCTATTTGCAGTTGAAAGGATAAAATAAAAAAAAGAAAAGGTTTTTTCAAAACTGATATTTCATCAAATATAAAAAATGATTGCAAAGAAAATATAACCACGAATTACACGGATTTCCACGGGAAGAAAATTATTGCTACGAATTACTCTAATTTTCACGGATGAAATGAAGAAGAATATAGCCACGGATTACACTGATTTCACGGAAGAGAAAATCGCTGCGAAGAATCGTGTCGAAAAACTATTTCCCCTGTCCCAAAAAAATAATTCTTAACGTATGAATCATAATTTTAAAATCAAGCGCTAATGAAATATTTTCGATGTAAATAATATCATACTTCATTCGCCCGATCATCTCTTCTATATTTTCAGCATATCCAAATTTTACCATTCCCCAACTGGTAATTCCGGGTTTCACTTTTAACAGTAATTTATATTCGGGATGAAGCTGAATTATTTGATCAACATAAAATTTTCTTTCCGGTCGTGGCCCGACAAGGCTCATTTCTCCCTTCAAAATATTCCACAATTGCGGCAGCTCATCAAGCCGCCAGCGCCGCATAATTTTACCCCAGTTAGTAATTCTTTCATCGGCTTCGCTGCTAAGCATCGGGCCATTCTGTTCAGCATTATCTATCATGGAACGGAACTTGTAAATAGTAAATGGTTTGCCTTTATATCCCATCCGTTCCTGCCCGTAAAAAATATTTCCTTTTGAAGACAACCTGGTTCTGATAGCGGTAAATAAAAAAAGAGGCGAAAGCAGTATTAACCCAATTCCTGCGATCAATATATCAATTAACCTTTTGATATTTTGTTGCCAGGCGTCCATCAATCCTGAATGTATTTCTATAAGCGGCGTGCCAAGTACATTGGTTGTACGGACGGCCCCGCTTAACAGGTCCACTTCGTCCGGCATTATTTTTACGTTGACTTCTTTTTCATTCAAATGCTGTAAGATCTTTTCGAGGCTATACCTCTCATTTTTTTCTATGGCGATGATCACTTCGCTGATATCATTTGCTTCAATTACTTTTTCAATCCCGGAAACAACGCCCATTTCAGGCAAAGATTTTGAAATTGCTGCGGCTGGAACGTTTCCCGTGTTTATAAAACCGCAGAGTTTATAGCCTGTCTTCTCTTTATTGGTAGTAATCGATTTGTATAACTCTTCGGCATTAGATCCGCATCCTATTATCAGCGTGTTGAACCATACTTTTTCTTCCTGCA
>JALZAJ010000211.1 GCA_030948465.1 Bacteroidota bacterium | reverse complement strand
ATTATTACCTTGTTGCTGAATTATTTTCCTTCCGAAAAACAAAATGAGAAAGCGCCACAGGTGTCTAAATATGCTTATGGAAAAGATTATCACGAAGTGATAAAAGAAAAACTGAAAATATTTATTCAGCTTATAAAGGAAAATATCGGCGACATTCATGGAAGAGGATTTGCGGACAGTGCGCCGGTGCTTGAAAAAAGCTGGGCTCAAAAAAGCGGCCTTGGATGGGTAGGTAAAAATGGGAACCTGATTACTAAAAACGATGGCTCCTTTTTTTTTATTGCAACATTGATCACTGATTTGGAACTTGAATCCGATGATCCGTTTGCAAAAGATTATTGCGGCACCTGTACAAGATGTATTGACGCTTGCCCAACGGAAGCAATATTGCCTGAAAAAGTAATTGATGGCAGTAAGTGCATTTCTTATTTCACCATTGAATTAAAAGATATGCTGATTCCCGACACCATGAAAGGAGAGTTTCAAAACAAATTATTTGGCTGTGATATTTGCCAGGACGTTTGCCCATGGAACCGGTTTTCTAAACCGCATTCAGAAAATCAATTCACGCCGATTCCGGAAATTTTAAATTTTAGTAAAAGCGATTGGGAAGATCTCACTGAAGAATCCTTCAAAATAATTTTTAAAGATTCTCCATTAAAGAGAGCAAAGTTTGCGGGAATAAAAAGGAATTTAAAATTTATTTCTTCGGAATAGAATATTTGTTTGCAAGTATTAAAAACCTATACCGGCTTTTGCAATAATTCTGCCATAACCAAATTTATAATTATAAAAAGACGTTTCACATCCCACGCATAAAGGTGATATACCGTATTTGCCTTGTAATTGTTTATAACTATGCCCAAGGCTAAAGTATAAAGATGAATGTTTAACTAACGGAGTCTTGATGCCAAATCCGAAATCAGTGTAAACGCCTCCTTTTAAATCGTAAGTACCCGAGTAAAAAATTTCTTTGTCAGACTTATTATAAAGCGGAAAATTATAACCCAGATCACCATACAAAAACCACTTATGATTTCTTCCAAAAAAATTTCGTGCATCAAAGAATAAGGGAAGCGTTTTGTATTGATAAAAATCAACTCCAAAGCCGGCGCCAAAAAACCAATTAGAAAAGCTGACACCATTTATTGTTTGAAACACTGCATTTATCTCACTTTCTCCAATTGTAATACCGCCGGTTTCTATCAAATGAAATTTAGCTTTTTCTTTTTGGGCCTGAACGGACGAGTAAAAAATGCAGTATAACACCAAACAACAAATTATCTTCAGTTTCATACAAATTATTTTGAGATTGTTATTTTACTAAGCAAGCGGATATTATTTGCATCGGAATAATCGTATTGATAAAGGCCATCGCTTGCAACCACCAGCGCCTTTTTATTAAAAGCGATCACATCAGAAGTTTCTAAACCGGATATTTGTTTAATCATCAGTAAATTATTGACATCGCCCGCATTATATATTTTCAAACCATCTGCACCGTCGCAAATAAATAACAGGTTTCCATCTTTTGATAAACCATGTGGATTGGTGAGGCTGTATGTTTTTACAAGCTGAGGATTTGTAAAATTATTCAACTGCAAAATATCTAATTCATTCGTAAATCCCTGGCACGCTGTTCCCGAGCGTAGTGTTACATACGCATAAGAATTGTCAGCAATAACAGGATCGCAACTTTGCACATGTCCAAATTGTCCATCAAGAGCCGGGTGAGCCGGATTGTTGATATTATAAACGAACATTCCATTTTGAGAGCCAATGAATAATTTATTTCCAAACGGAAAAATAGTTTCAATACTCCAGCTTGAAATGTTCACTGTATTCGAAAAAGTCGGTTTATTTAAAGTGGAAATATCAAATACATTAAGATCATAGGTTGATACTGTGTAGAGGTTGTTATTAACGATAGCAAACCTGGCCGTAGAACCGCCCTGGCCAATTGGGGAAGCTGAAGTGTTTGGAGCGGCTGAAACGCCTGAGCTCTGGTAACTTGAGGCTGCAGAATAGTAAATTCCGCCGCCATTGTACCAGCGATTTCCACTGCAATCTTCTATTATCGTTGTATCCCTTTTTACCCAATCTACCACCACTTTATTCGAGTCAGCACTAAAGCCATTACTATATGCACGTGCCGGAAATACACCATCGTTGTATTGTTTTACCATTACGTTTAATGGATTAGTAATATCGATCGTAACAAGATCAGTGTACAGATCGGCGTAAAGCGTGTTTCCTTTCACGGCGAGGTCAACGTTGCCTGGAACATCAATAAAGGCAGTATTAACAGGAGCTGATGGATTTGAATTATCAATCACATGAATTCCTTTATCAACTTCATTTAAAAAAATATAATTCCCTATAATAAAAATTTTCCCCGGATTTTGTATTTTCCTCGGCGCATTACTTTTAATATTTGACCTTACTTCCGCCGTAGTTTTATATAAAGGTTTATAATAAGTATAGGTGTACGGATGTTTGCAGGTTACGGTATCTTTCACACATCCGCTAAATAAAAATGAAACGAACAAGCCAGTAATAACAGTGATGGAAGTTGTAAATAAATTTTTCATGGTAGATAATTTTTGATGGTTTGACAACCGGTGTTTTTAAATCGTTGCGTTAGTAAATTATTTTTTTTTGATAATGATTTCTGAATGCAGACCAAAAAACATAAAATGCTTTTTGTCGTATAGCCCGTCATTAGCCAGTTGGGATGTTGCATAATAAAAATAGGGGCCGAATAAAATTGAGGTTTTTTGATTTTGGAAAAGAGCCGTGGATAATCCGGTATGTAATCCTATTTGGGTTTTATTAAAAATTGAGTTGTCTTTATAATAGATACCGCGATATGGATCAAATTGCAGCGCATTGCTGTTTACCAATTGCGATAATGTAATACCGCCGCTCCAAAACACGGAGAAGTTTTTATTCTTTCCTATTTGCACCTTTAATTGCAACGGTAACTCTATAAACTTAAAATTGTTATAATATCGGCCTTGCGAACTGCCTGATGCCTGATAAGCAATAGTGGTATCATTTCTATGCCCAACAAGATTGGAAGTATTGAACTCTTTGTAATTTATTCCAAAGGAGATTTTTGTTTTTGAAAAAATATTTTTTTCTAAAAATAAACCGGCTGTATATCCTCCTCCGCTTGTGATCTTCGAAGGCGAGGAAACGAAACTGCCACCCGTGTTACCCGTACTCAGGGGATTTTGTAAATAATCTGCCGGTGTATTACCAAATCCGGGAAATTGATTACCCACATGCGAGATACCTCCTGATACAAATAACCCAAAATTCCACTTGTTTTTTGATCGTGCTGTGATGGGCTTTTTACTTTTTGTTTCATCTAAAGTGTCGTCACTTTTTGTTACAGCTTTTTCAATTGCAATATTTTTACTCAAACTGTCATCTGATGGCTGTTCCTTTTTCACTTGTGGTGTAATTGCAATATTTATATTGCTGTCAATTGATTCGTCAGATACTTTATTTGAACTTACTTCTCCGGTAATTTTTTCAGGTAAATTAATGGTTTCAGGCTCGGGGGAATTTGTTGCCATCATCAAACTTCCATTGTTTTGCTTTTTATAAATTTTTCTTTTTAAAGGATTTTCTTTTCTTGTTTTTTCTAATTCTTTATTCTCAGTGTCGCCTTTTTGGGCTACGGCATTTGGCGCTTCTAACTCTTCTTCGGATAAATTCTTCTTATTATTTTTTTCTGCTGTTGCATTAATTTTATTTAACGATACAGTATCCTCTTTTTGTTTTTTAAGATGAGTAGTCATTCTACGCTCTTTTGAAATGGCAGGTTCCTTTGAATTCATCAACCAATAACCACCGGACAAAAGCAATGCAAAAAGCAATGCGAAAATCAGCAATACCCATTTTCTGTCTTTTCTTTTTTCGATACGATTCTTTATGTTTTCCCATACGGGAGAAGAGGGAATTAATTTTAATTCCTCCATCTTTTGTTGCACCTGCTTTTCAAATTTATTTTCTTCCATAGTGCTCGTGTTGCTCTTGTGATGACAATTTTTTTATCCATTCAATAAGTAAAGCCCTGGCTCTTGCATATTGCGATCGCGATGTTCCATCTGTTATTCCCAGCATAGCGCCTATCTCTACATGGCTGTAACCTTCCACTGCATGCAGGTTAAAAATGGTTTGATACCCGGTTGGCAGTTGTCTTATTAATTCTGATAATTCTTTTGCCTGCAATTGTATTTGTGGATCGTCATTGGACACAGGATGTAAAGTCATTTCGTTATACATGAGATCGTTCTGATATTTTTTATTTGTCTTCAGAAAATTCAATGCGGTGTTCACCATGATCTTTCTTATCCATCCTCCCAATTCCCCTTCGGATTTATATTGATGCAGGTGTTTAAATACTTTCACAAATCCATCCTGCAACACATCCTCTGCATCGCTGATCGTTTTAGTATATCGAAAACATATACCCAACATAACCGGTGCAAAATGCTCATATAGATTGCGCTGAGCCTCGGGCTTCAATTTTAGCGCATCCTTTACCAGTTTATTATAATCCATGTGTAATATTGCAGTTTTGACAACCGATTTTTCAATAACGTTGCACCAAATTTTTTACCTAAGAATATTACTTATGAATTTAACTGAAAAAGACCGGCTCTATATCTGGCATCCATACACACATCAAAAAGACCGGCTCCCTGCCATTCCTATTATAAAGGGCGTAAAGGCATTATTATACGATGAGAACGGAAATACATACGTCGATGGCATAAGCAGTTGGTGGGTAAATATTCATGGGCATGGTAATAAATTTATCGCAAAGAAAATATACAAACAGGCGCGGAAATTACAGCAAGTGATTTTTGCTGGTTTTACACACGCACCTGCTACAGAACTTGGCGAAAAATTGATAAAAATTTTGCCGGGTGATTTCTCAAAAATATTTTATACCGATAACGGATCAACCGCAACGGAGGTTGCTATTAAAATGGCTTTGCAGTATTGGATAAATAAAAATGTGAACGGGCGCAATAAAATTCTTGCTTTTCACCACTCTTATCATGGCGATACATTTGGTGCCATGAGCATCAGCGAACGGGGAACTTATACGGTTGCTTTCAGAGATAAATTATTTGAGGTGATTTTTATAGAAACGCCAGATGATATTAATTCAGAAGCGCTGAAAGAAACCATTGAAAAATATAAAAACGAAATAGCTTGTTTTATATATGAGCCTTTACTGCAAGGCGCCGGTGGAATGAAAATGTATGATGCTGAAAAATTAAATTCCCTGTTATCCATTTTAAAAAAGGAAGAAATCGTTTGCATTGCAGATGAAGTGCTGACCGGATTTTATCGTACCGGGAAATTTTTTGCAGGCGATCATCTTTTGGAGAAAGCTGATATTATTTGCCTGAGTAAAGCGCTTACAGGAGGAACGATGGCTTTAGGTGTGACAGCCTGTACCAAAAATATCTATGAATCGTTTGTAAGTGATGATAAAACAAAAACCTTGTTTCATGGGCATTCCTTTACCGCAAATCCTTTGGCATGCACGGCTTCGCTGGCAAGCCTCGAATTGCTTCAGAAAAAGAAATGCCGGGAAAAAATTGAAAGAATAACATTTGCTCAAAAAGCTTTCATTCAAAAGATGCAAATATTTCAACAAAAAAACATCATTAAGAATCTAAGACATCTTGGTACTATCATCGCATTTGAAGTTAATACCAGTGAGGTCGATAGTTACCTGAATAATATCGGTTCTGATTTTACAAAATTTTGTTTGGAAAGCGGTGTCTATTTACGTTCACTTGGAAATACAATTTATATAATGCCTCCTTATTGCATTAGAAAAAAAGAACTCAAAAAGATTCATATTGTGATAGAAGAATTTCTGGAAAAAATGATTAAGGCATAGTTTGTATTTCAGCGCCTTCAGTGGCTTTCTTTAAATTTTGTAAAGCCAACTCATATTCCGGGCCATTGATTTTATCCATCACCAAACCTTGAATTTTCCTCCAGGGATATGAACCTAAATTTATGTTTACATTCCAAATCACCTGCGTATTGTTCTCTTTATTGGTTGAAATAATAAACTGATAGGTCAGCGTTTTTTCATTTGAATGCAATTCAATATTGATTGTATCTTTTTGATTTCTGTTCATACTGAATTTGATTTCGTGGCCTTTTTTATCTTTTAATATCGCGGAAGAAATAAGTAAATTATAATCGAGAGTTATGGAGATATCCTTATTCCTAAAAGCAGGATACCAGTTTTTCCAGTTATTAAAATCCTGAATTTGCTCCGCTACCTTGCGGAGTGATGCGTTAATAATTATCGATTTTGAAACGGTAACTTTTGAGGGAAGCAATAATGTAATTCCGAAGAAAAAAAACATCATCAAAAGAAAACCAGCAATCAACCATTTTGCTTTTCGCATGTACGGATGTTTTATTATTCCCACTTGAAAACCTTTACTGCAACTGCATATACGGCAGCACCCCACAGCAATAATATTCCAATTTCCAGTTTAACATCCCAAAGATTTTGCCCTTCAAAGGCAACCTGTCGCAGCGCCGTATTTAAATGAGTAAGAGGCAGCGCCTTTGAAATTGGCTGCAGCCATTTTGGAAATACATCAATTGAAAAAAAAGTGCCTCCAATTAAAAATTGAGGAAGAGTGATCAGGTTAGCAAATGGCGGAATGGTGCTGTCATTTTTTGCAAG
>JALZAJ010000200.1 GCA_030948465.1 Bacteroidota bacterium | reverse complement strand
GACCAGCGAAAATGCAGACATCAAAGATCCCGAAGTGAGAAAACTTGCCGATGGCATTATTGAATCTCAAAAAAAAGAAATAGCAGAAATGAAGGCATTAATAATTAAATTGAAAAAATAAATGTGTTCTTAATAAATCCACGTTTACTAAAAGTTCAAAATAAAAATTATGGAAGCAAAAAAATTTAATGACTGGGAAACCAAAAAAACTCAATTAAAAAGAGACCATCCACATCTTACTAATGACGATTTGTTGTATGAAATAGGAAAAGAGGAAGAATTGTTGGAAAGGTTGCAGAAAAAGATGAATAAAAATAAAAAGGAAATCAGGAAATGGCTGAGCTTAATGGGATAAAAGCGGCAAGCTTTTTTTCTCCTTTATAGGTCTATAAAAATTCTTTCTTATGAATAAGCAGGAAGTGTACAGTTCAGCATCATCTCTGGACCGGAAGATTTTTTTTCATACTCACAATGTTGAAAAGCGCAACAGCCGATGAAATACCTATGGAAATAATGGAATTAGACGGAATGCCAGGGAAGACTCAGTGGCAAGTCTTAACAAGTGAAACACAGGATGCGCTTGCAAAATACACATTGGCATTCTATAAAAAAGATAAGGCTGCCAAACAAAGAAAAGGCGTATTTTTTTAGATGCCCGTAGCCCAATGATGTGTAGAAACAATGAAGTCGTGTCTTCCTTTTATGCTGCCATTATTCTACACTTCGTCCCTCTCAACATAATTTTTCAATTATTTAAAATAAGGGCAGGCATGGCAAAGTAATTGTTAATCGTTCTCAGTCTTACTTTAATCAATAAACATCAAAAAAATTAGCTAACATGACGAACAAGATTTACTATTTGCCGCTATAGTATTAGTGGCTTTATCTGCCTGCAAAAAAGATAATAACGGCATTGAATTACAATCCCACGATCAAAACAGGATGATGGATACCATGCATACCATGATGACCCGCATGGAAGCGTTACCTAAAACCAATGACCCCGAAATTGACTTTGCCAAAATGATGATCATTCATCACCAGGGTGCAATAAGTATGGCAAATGCAGAACTGCAGGATGGAAAAAATGATAGCCTGAAACGTACAGCGCAAAAAATAATTACCGAACAGCAAGATGAAATTATGAAGTTTGACAGCATATTAGCTTCCATAACAGAAGATAACAGTGATCCCGTATTTACTAAAGAACAAATGGACAATATGATGAAGGGTGGTAAGGCAGCGGACGTGCAACTGATTACAGGTGATATTGATAACGATTTTGCAACTTTAATGATTGTTCATCACCAGGGAGCGATTGATAATGCATCAGCTATCTCCATCATGGAAACAACACTCAACTACTGTTAAGTTAAGACTGTTATAACGATACAGATATCCCACTAAGCACACTAAGGAAATTACCTTGTGGCCTTTGAGCCTTTGTGGGATATGCGTCAACACATAGTTAACATGACACTACTAACTATGGCAACTAATATTGTCACATCACAGGTGAAAGAAATTGACGAATTAGCAGGCTGGCTGAAGGCAAATAAAAGATAGAATTTAACGCTGGTTATTTCCACCAACTGTTTGCCATCGGCTATTCCGTTTAAGGTTGCAGTGGCATCATCATTTGTAATGGCTGATAGGTTTAAACTTTTGATCGAACCGTAGCGCCACAAATAGGTTTTTCATTGTCTTCACTTTTGACGATGGTAACAAAAGTGTTTTGCGCTTTTTGTATAAAGAGGAAGTAATAATATTATCGCGATCAATTTTTTCATTAGTGATTTGATTTGCTTTTTAAATATTGTTTACTATTCCGGTTTATGAAGAGAGTTTGCAGCCAATGAATTAAAAGAATGTATCAAATACGTATGCTTCTGATAAAAAGGAAACTTCTTTACAGGTGATGGATAAGCATAAGAATTGCTAAATGTTGTTCCCTTTTGTTCTGCTAACGTTGCGCCTTAAAATGAAAAAAATATTTAGCCAAAAGGAACGCCGTTACAGTCCAAAGAGTAATAATGATGCCCGCAAATATCCAATTGTTTTTCTTATGCAATGAAGGACTGCTTTTATATTTTTCTCTTGCATCATCTAAAACAATTTTGGGAATTAGTTTTATTGATATGCTGATTAATGCAGGCACAATTATCAAATCATCTAACAATCCTAAGACGGGTATGAAATCGGGTATTAAATCTATTGGGCTTAATAAATAACCTACGGTAACGCCCACTAAGATTTTGGCCATTACATTGACTATTTAAATCTTTAAAAAAGAAATTAAGTCAGTGGTCAATGACTAATCACAGCTTATTATCCTCTCAAAATGCAGATAAGAGATAATCGTATGTTTGTTACTCACTGCCATTTTATTGCAATTTAATGACCTGGTTTTCTACCAGGGCAAAAACGGTATCTGTTTTTTTAGGCCTCAACTTGTATAAACCTGTAAACATGCTGAAAGCCGGCAGTACTGCGTATTTTTTTGTAAAATAAAAACAAGGAAGTTTGAAAGATTGCTTGCCAACTCCATTCACCCTTATGCCAGGATGTATATGGCCCGAAAAAGTAAATACATCCTCAGATTTATTCCCGGTATCATCTTCGCAAGCCGAAGTAATATCATGCGTAAAACAAAATGTGTTGATAGAATGTTTTTGTTTGGCGACTTTAATATTTGCCTGTTCATAAAATTTATTTGACAAAACATCATGATTGCCTTTTATAAGATGAATAGAAA
>JALZAJ010000177.1 GCA_030948465.1 Bacteroidota bacterium | reverse complement strand
AGGGCCATTGCTTCTTTTAAGACGGACATGACGTATGCATTAAGCTTAAGCGGTGTTTATACCTTCGGTTCCATAAACTGGCTTAGGGCCAGCACCAAAGTTGTTCCCTATATAACCGGTGGCGGTGGCGTTACGCATTATAAGGTTAAAACAGTGGCTACGGGCTCTTCAACAGAAGTGGCGTTTAACAACGGAAACTCATTAAAGAACTTTTTCGTACCCGTGGGTATAGGCCTCAAATTTAACCTGTCAGATCTGATAAATCTGGATCTTGGTTACAGAGCGAATATTGTTGATAACGACAATTTTGATGGTACCTATACTCATGCTAATGTTCATAAGGATAAGTTTTCTTATGGCTTTCTGGGGTTAGAGTTTGCCTTAGGAAAAAAATCTAAAAAGCAATTAATGTTTGATAATCCGGTGGCGACTATGAATGCTAATTTCCAAAGCAAAATAGATCATATTCAAACGGAAATAGACACCCTAAAAACTACGATGCTGGATAGCGATGGTGATGGTGTGGCTGATCAATTTGATAAAGAGCCCAATACTCCGGCAGGCTGCCCTGTAGATTCACATGGGGTTACAAGAGATACAGATGGCGATGGCGTTCCGGATTGTAAGGATAAGCAATTAATAACACCCACCGAATGTCAACCCGTTGACGCTGATGGCGTAGGTAAATGCCCTGATCCTGAATGTTGCAAAAATCGTATGGATAGCACAAATGCCTGTCACATCGGTGATTTACCAAGTGTTTCATTCAGAGGAAGTGCGAAAGGATTGAGCAGCGATGCAAAAGCTATGTTGGCAACCGTTGCCTCCAAGATGAAAAATAACGCAGATTGTTCTATCACGATTACGGGTTATCCTGCAGCTTCTAAAGCATCCCAGGCTTTATGTACAAAAAGGCTCGATGCAATTAAGAGTTATTTATCTGAAACCGAAGGAATAAGTGCGGATAGAATAACAACTAATTGTGAAGTAGGAGGAGGAGATGCAAACACAGTAGATATCAAGAGCAACTAATAATATATCTTTTCTAAACTTAAATCCCTTTCGTTTTAACGCGAGAGGGATTTTTTATTATTAATAAGGAAAGCATGATTAAAGACACGAAGACACTAAGAAAGAATCAATAGAAGGGAAAGAATAAAACAGATAAACTTAGTGCCTTAGTGGCAAAAAGAAAACGATTAAGCCACGAAGAAAAAAACCAATAGAAAGGGAAAGAATAGAAAAAGATAAAATTTAGTGTCTTCTATATAACCCGAACTCTCATTAAACCAGGGAGGTTTTTCTCAGAGACACTTTAAATCAAAACTCTCCAAAGAAACCTCCTTGGTTTTGGCGAACTTTTCCGGGTGACTTAGCGTTATTATTCTCAAAACACAAGGCAATATTTGTTAGAATACTTAGTGCCTTCTGTCGTATATAACACATCCACAGTTGAAATAAGCAAGTCGCAGGAACCTACTTTCCTCCTCCAGTATCATCCTGGCTGGCTAATGTATCAACGGACGGATCGTCCTGAGATTTGGAAGGTGCCGGATTACTTTTTGGCGATTGCTTTGCGGTTACTTCATTCTCCTCATTATACCCGGCATCACTTACTGAGCCTTTCTTTTCTCCGCTTTGCTCTTTTCTTTTTTGATAATATTTTTTTGACCTGGATTTCATGTCTTTTATTATTTATTACTTGTAATGAGAATTCCCCGTCGAGAGCAAAAACTCAGGTGACTGAACTATTTTTTATAATATCCTATTTTAACTAGGGGAAATAAAGTTGAACTACTCTTCAACATCTTCGGGTATGTCCTTCTCATTGCTTTCAACGGGTTCTATCTTGGTTTCTTCAATAGCAGGAGATACGTTTTTTATTGACAGTTGAAATTTAGTGTTAAGACTAACTTCGTAATTATTTTCTTGTAAAATTTGTTTTGCCCCGTCATCTTCGAGAACTACTGAAGCAAGATGCATGGCTAATGTTGAGCCGCTTATCACATTCCCAACCTTCCCGTCAGTAAATTCAATCGTAAACTTATAGCCGGCTTTACGACCAGTACCCGCCCGTTCAAAATCAACCCGGTTCAGATCCAGCACCTGATCTTCTGAAGCCGATTTTTTCATTAAAATTTTGATGATGGGTAAATATTTTTTCCAAATGTGATTGTACATGAAAAGATTCTGTTTTAATAATTTTCGTTTAGAAGAAAACGTCCGGGAAAAGAAATACCGGTAATTTTTGTGTAAATATAGGCTAACCTCCGTAGTATAAAATTAGGATAAATTTTTTCACTGTAGTAAATTTATTGATAACCTGCATAAAATAAGGTCTATCCGGCGGATACAAATACCCGTGATTGATCATTCCGATACCTAATCATAAACAATGGCCATAGTATTCAATGATCCTTCTATTTTCTGAATAAATCCATAGAATTAGGTTAGAACAATCGTAACACATCAGGCAAAGGCGGCTTGCCTAAGTCACGTTTTTGCGAATCGCCCGAATAATGCAACAATTCTAATAAAAATAGCAGCCGGATGGCTATCGGGATTTGGACATCTTTCAAACTCAAACTCTCTGCCCGAAAACTTTTCGCAAAGACGTCCCGGCTTGTATTTGACATTTACGAGCCCCTTCTATTACGTTCTTAGCAACTATTCTACCTGATTCTATAAACCAAAATGATATTTTTTGTTTTGAATTATGTAGTAATTTTGGGCTTATATTTATAATTATCTTTTTAGTTGCGATCTATCCGCTATTAATCCCGCCTTTGAAATAAGATGCTCGAATAACTTAGCAATCGAACAATTTTGAACTGAGTTTAACAATCTTAACAGCATCCCGTTATAAATTAATGATACATCTGCATTAAGTATTCATTAAATTTGTCGCACTCAACAACTTTCTAATTGAATGCCATTTGAATTAAAACTTCCTGATTCTCTTTCAAGGTTATTGAATTTTCCTATAAGCTCGCCTAAAAGGCAGCAAATAAAAGTTTTAAAAAAGCTGCTAAGAAAATCAAGGTTTACCGAGTTTGGGCAAAAATTTCTTTTTGACAAAATTCTGCTAAGCCGGCATCCGGGAAAAATGTTTCAAAAAATTGTTCCCACTTACAATTACAGTAAAATTTTTCATGACTGGTGGCATCGTGCACTTGATGGCAAACCAGACGTATGCTGGCCCGGCATTATAAAATTTTTCGCATTGAGC
Source organism: Bacteroidota bacterium (assembly GCA_030948465.1). GTDB lineage: Bacteria > Bacteroidota > Bacteroidia > Chitinophagales > Chitinophagaceae > Ginsengibacter. The sequence continues at coordinate 5,142 of JALZAJ010000177.1, read as the reverse complement.
AGTGGCACCAGCGAATCTTCCAGCAAATATATTCCTATAACAAAAGAACTTATCCGGGCTAACACGATTACAAGTATTCGGCAACTTTTAAGCCTGGCTTCTTATACAAAGGTGCCCAAATCTTCTGTTGGCAAGGGTTGGCTCATGCTTGGCGGAAGCACTCATTTACAAAAAACAGCCACTTACTATGCCGGGGATCTTAGCGGTATCCAGGCAAAGAACATTCCTTTTTGGTTTCAGGGTATGTACAAGCCTGGAAGAAAAATTGCAAAGCAAAGAGACTGGTCAAAAAAACTGGATGAAATTGTTGAAAAAGCTCCCGATTGGGATATCGCTTTCCTGGTGGGCGTTCCGGCATGGGTGCAGCTTTGCATGGAAAAGGTGATTGAGCGATATGATCTTAAAAACATTCACGAAATATGGCCAAACCTTGCCTTCTATGTTCACGGAGGGGTAGCCCTTGAGCCCTATAAAAAAGGGTTTAACCGTTTGCTTGGCAAGCCAATTACGTTTATTGAAACGTACCTCGCGAGTGAGGGCTTTCTTGCTTATCAAAACAGGCAGGATGCAGAAGGAATGCGGCTTGCCATTAATAATAATATCTTTTTTGAGTTTGTACCTTTTGATTATAAAAATTTTGACAGTGAGGGAAACATGGTGGACGATCCGGAAGTGCTGATGATTCACGAAGTGGAATTAAATAAAAATTATGCGTTGCTTATAAGCACTAATGCCGGCACCTGGCGATATCTTATTGGAGATACCATACAGTTTGTGGATCTGGAAAAATGTGAGATTGTTATTACCGGCCGCACGAAACATTTTCTTAGTCTTGTAGGTGAACATCTGAGTGTAGATAATATGAATAAGGCAATAAACCTTGTAAGCGATGAGCTAAATATTTCCATTGGAGAATTCACCGTTGCTGGCGTTCCTTATGGCAGCTTTTTCGCCCATCATTGGTTTATTGCCACTGATGATAAAGTGAATTCTGAAACATTAAAGATGATGATTGATGAAAAGCTTAAGGAACTTAATGATGATTACGAAGTGGAAAGGAAACATGCCTTAAAAGAAATTTTTGTTGATGTGCTTAGTGAAGACACTTTTATGAATTTTATGAAAGCAAAAGGTAAGGTCGGCGGACAACATAAATTCCCGCGGGTATTGAAAGGAAAGATGCTGGAAGACTGGCAAAAATATTTGAAAGGCGCGAAAGTTTAATTTACGGGATTCACCGGCTATGTCATACATAATTTTATCGCGCTGCTTTTAATTTGTAGCTTTAATATCTTCTTATTCACCTAAATTATTTTCCTGAAACATGGCAGATGTTCTTGAAGCAATACTCAAAGGCTTTGCAATGGGCTTGCTGCTGGTAATCTCTGTCGGACCGGTGATTTTTACCATCATCAAGCAAAGCATTAATAATGGAAAAGAAGGTGGTTTCAGTTTTATAATTGGTGTGTGGATCAGTGATTTTTTGTTAGTTATTTTAAGCAATGTTTTCTCTGAATTGGTAACAAGGTTGATGGATTTTAAAAAACCTATTGGTTTGGTGGGCAGTTTTTTTTTAATTGGTATGGGCGTTTATTATCTTTTTTTCAAAAAAGTATCTCTTCATCCCGAAGATGTTTCGCTTCCCCCTTTAAAAGCGAGTGATCATGCAAAGATCGCCCTGCAGGGCTTCTTATTAAATACGCTTAACCCGGCTGTTATGGCCTTTTGGCTTACAGCCGCCACAGCAATTGCGGTTACCCATTCCGTGAAAGAACGTATAATCATATTTGCCACGGCCTTACTTTTAAATATGACAGCCGATATCGCGAAAGTTACGTTGGCAGGGAAACTACGCTCCAAATTAACGGTAAAAAATATCCGGGTTATCAATAAGGTATCGGGGCTTATCTTACTTTTATTTGGAACGATATTGTTGGCCGGAGTTTTATTTTTTATAAAGAAACATCCTGCCTGATGAAGTTTGCGATCATAGGGTTTATTTGCACACAAATGATGGCTACAGTTAATGCACAGTCCTCTGATATGCTGGTTTTGAAAAAGCACGGAAAAACCATCCGGACTTTCTTTCCCGGTAATGAAGTGATGTTCTCAACAGCTTCAGGCTTTTACAGTGGTATCATCACTTCTATAAACCGTGACACTGTTTTTCTTATTCAATATGATATAAGGCAACGCCCATCTAATCTTGGTGTGTATTTCCTGGATACCGTTGCCACGTACCGGTACGGTATTGCCTATAAACAAATCACGGGTTTTGATGCAAACAATAGCAAAACATTTAACTGGGCAGGCTCGGGCGGCGCCCTGTTTGGAGGCGGCGTTCTTATTACCACCGTCGGTTTGGGCACCTGGCTTTTTGCAAAACCTGGCACGCGCTATTATACCAGTCCGTACCTGGTAGGAAGCGCTGCATTGCTTGCTGGTATCGGTTACTTGCTCGTAAAGCATGGTGGAAAAGGCAGGGAATTAGGAAAAAAGTATTCGCTTGAATATATTAATGTGAAATAATAAGATTTGCTATTGAGAAAAAATAAAAAAAGAAAAGAAAGAAGCACTGCTTCAAAAATTGCCCGGTTCATACTCAGAATTTTTCTTTATTCTTTTCTGTTTTCCATTCTTTACATTCTTTTCTGTAAATGGATAAATCCACCGATTACCATTACGCAGGCAGGAAGCCTGATTCACGGCAATGGCCTGAAAAGGGATTATGTAAATATGAATGAGATGGGTGCCAATATAAAGCTGGCCGTGCTTTCCGGTGAAGACCAGCTTTTCCCCGATCATAATGGCTTCGATTTTAAAAGCATTCAAAAAGCCATGAAGCATAATCAAAAGAGTAAATCGTTGCGCGGAGCAAGTACCATTAGCCAGCAGGTTGCCAAAAATGTTTTTTTATGGCAGCATGGAGGTTATTTTCGCAAAGCCCTTGAGGTTTATTTTACCTTTATGATCGAGAACCTATGGAGCAAAAAAAGAATACTCGAGATGTACCTGAATGTTGCTGAAACCGGAAAGGGAATTTTTGGAGTAGAAGCTGCAGCACAACACTATTTCCACAAAACAGCGAAAGATTTATCACCCAAAGAAGCAGCGCTTATCGCAGCCTGCCTGCCTAACCCGAAAGGGTACACGATACAGCCCCTGTCGAAACATGTAGCTTACCGTTACCCATGGATATTAAGGCAAATGAATAACCTGGAGAAAGATCCCGATATCCAGGAACTGCTGAAATAAAAGGAAAGCGGGAAAAGCTTTCCTCTCACCTAATTTTCTCATCGATAAAGTTTATTGCCTTTTGCAGCCTTTCGTTATAATTTCCGGTGATATCGATGCAGGGTACGGATTGGTTACTCATAATATCTTTATAATAGCAGTATAGCTTTTCTCTTATCACGTTATCAGGATATTCTCTCAGGTCATCTGCAACCCAATCCAGGTCAGGGTTACAGAGCAGGTAACCATCATACTTTCGTTCTGCGATACGGTTTAATATCCAGCTATGGCAGTTATTAAAAACATATTCGCACCATACTTTCATTACCTGCATATCCGTGTCAATGAAAAGAAGCGGTGAAGAAGGGTGATGTACGATGTGTGATGTACGATGTATTGTGCCAGGCAACAGATCACCTATACCTGATAGCTTGCATTCTGCAGCTTCTTCCAATGCAATCTGCCCTTTCGCAATTTTGAGGAGATCATCATAAGAATAGCCGATTCCGTTTTCTAAAAGATATTCCCTTGCATACTCCGGAACCCAGGATGTTTTATAGTGTTCCGCGAGCAAACTGCACAGCGTACTCTTACCAGTAGATTCGGGACCAATAATTACAATTTTTTTTATTGCTTCCATTCTGATAAAAGTTCTTTTTCCACTTTATATTTATTTGCTCTCTTTATCCATTCGTTCAATCCCCAAAAGGCCATTATTAAAAGGATGACATAATATACGCTTGTAAATACATAATGCTTCACGAAGTATAAAGGAATAGAAGCAATATTTGTTGCTATCCACCAGTACCAGCTTTCCACTTTTTTTCGCGCCATCAACCACATAGCCGTAAACGCTGTTGAGCTGGCGAATGCGTCCGCCCATGGAATAGCGCCGGGGGCAAAATCTTTTTTCAGATATGAAAGTGAAAAGAAAATAGCCAGGTAAAAAACGGTAAAAAAAAGCAGCTCTTCCAGCCACTCTCTTTTATCCGACCAGGTTATTAGGACGACATGTTCCTTCTGTTGATTTTTTTTTGCCCATAATATCCAGCCATAAACACTCATAATTGAATAATACAGGTTTACGGATGCTTCGCCGTAAAGGCTTCCATTAATACTTATGAACACATAGGGAATTGTATTAGCAAGCCCGATGGGATACACAAGAATATTTTCCTTGCGGCTATACCATACACTTGCAATTCCAAATATAACGGCGACAAACTCCAGCAAAGTTGTGTGCTGGATATAAAGAATAAACTGCTCGTAAATTTGTGTAATGCTCAATAATGAATATTCAGAGCCAAAATTAAGTTAGAAATCATCATAAAAAATTTAATAGACTATTATCAAACTTCTACAAAAAAGAAAAGCATTTCTTTCGAAATGCTCAATATCTTTTGGTCTTCTCCTCTGGAGGAGATTTAGAGGACCCTATTCCGCTTCTGCAACCACTTCCTTAACTTCCGGTATCATTCGCTTCATCATGCCTTCTATTCCGGCTTTTAAAGTGATCATTGAGGAGGGACAGCCACTGCAGCTTCCCTGCAGCATAAGATTCACTTTACCATCTTCGTAGCTTCTAAATTGTATTGCTCCACCATCCATTTCCACGGCCGGCTTCACATAATTTTCAAGCAGTTCTTTAATCCGCTTTACCACATCATCATCGTCTGCGCTTACAACGTTAGTACTTTCAGATTTCATGGCGGCTATCTCTTCTTCATTCACAACCGGTTTTCCTTCCTCCATGTATTCTTTTAAAAACTGCTTTATCGAAGGAATAATATCCTGCCAGTCTTCGGTATCTGCCGTTTTGGTGAGCGTTACAAAATTACTGGCTATAAAAATTGATTTTATAAAGGGGAAAGTAAATAATTCCATGGCAAGTGGAGACACCGACGCACT
>JALZAJ010000164.1 GCA_030948465.1 Bacteroidota bacterium | reverse complement strand
AAAAAATATTTGACTCCGTAAAAGGAAAAGTCGGAATGAATTAATTTTTGCAGCGTATATTTTTGTTGGATAAATTGGAATTTTTAATTCAGCTTATGAAAATATTTTTCTTTCGGTTTTTATTTTTGGCCATGTTAATCCCTTCAATAGTTTTGTCGCAAGAAAAAGACAGCAGCTTCCTTAAAAATATTTTGTGGGAAAAAGGTTCAGCACGATTGAAAAACATTTTGGCACAGCCTGATACTTTTCGCTACCAGCTTATCTACACAAAAATCGACCGCGATAAACATAATAAGCCGCATTTCTCTCATTATAATTACCGCGTTAACAGCAATGAATATTTTAATCCGGCATCTACTGTAAAAATGCCTTTGGCATTTCTTGCACTGGAAAAAATAAATTCATTAAAAAAATACGGCATCAATAAGTTCACAACGATGCTTACTGACAGCGCATGGTCGGGACAGAGCACTGTGATGTCGGATAGTTCTTCATCCAATGGTTTACCATCTGTTGCCCAGTATATAAAAAAAATTTTCCTGGTAAGTGATAATGATGCCTACAGCCGGCTATATGAATTTTTAGGTCAACAGCATATTAATGAACGCTTGTGGCAAATGGGTTATAAAGATATGCGTATCACGCGCCGCTTCGTGCCAATGAATGAAGAAGAGAACCGGCACACCAATCCAATTCGCTTTGTGGAAAATGGTAAACTTCTTTATCAACAGCCAGCCGCTTACAATTCAAAGCCTTTTGATTTTAGCAGGCATATTTTGATAGGCAATGCCCATTATGATCGCGATGAAAAATTGATAAATACACCAATGGATTTTACAACACATAACAATGCGCCATTAGAAGACCTTACACAGATATTACAATCTGTTTTATTTCCTGAATCAGTTCCTGAAAAGCAGCGGTTTAATTTGAATGATGACGACTATAAATTTCTTTATCAATATATGTCGAAGCTTCCATTTGAAAGTAAATTTCCTGCTTACGATACAACAGAATTTTTCAGCAGTTATACAAAATTTTTTATGTTTAAATCAGGTCGTACACCGCTTCCGTCTTACATAAGAGTATTTAATAAGCCCGGCTGGTCTTATGGATTTTTAACCGATGTAGCTTACATCGTTGATTTTAAAAATAAAATTGAATTCATACTGAGCGGTGTAATTTATGTAAATAGCGATGGCGTGTTGAACGACGATAAATATGACTATGATGAAACCGGCTACCCGTTTTTTAGAGACGTGGGAAATATTATTTATCAATATGAATTAGGTAGAAAAAGAAAGTTCACTCCTGACCTTAAAAAGTTTCAATTGCATTATGATCAGTAGTAAAAATGTACTATCGTCTTTTTTATTATCATAAATGCCAATGAATTATCTGAATAGATCAAAGTAAAAAATTAGTATGGATGAAAAATTTTGTATTAAGCTGCATTGCTGATAGCCGGAGCGCAAGGACCCGCGATTTTTACAAGTAGAATTTTACGGGCAAAACAAATTCAGTATTTTTAATCGTTACTCCATAAAATCTTCAGATAATAACTACAGATGCAGTTTGAAAAAGCCTATTCATTTTTAATTCAGAAACTTGAAAATGAATTACCAAAAAATCTTACTTATCACAATGCCGGCCATACTAAGGATGTTGTAGAAGCGGTGAAGCATTTAGCTGCATCAGAAAATATCTCAGGGTATGAACTCATGCTTTTGAAAACTGCTGCATTATTCCATGACTCAGGGTTGCTGGAAACTTACAAAGGCCACGAAGAGATCTCATGTAAAATGGCAAAAAAATGGCTGCCGCAATTTGAATACAGCGAAGAAGATATTGAAAAAATATGTACGCTGATCATGGCGACAAAAATGCCGCAGGCTCCGCGTTCCAGGCTTGAAGAAATCATTTGCGATGCAGATCTGTTTTACCTCGGTACAGATTCTTATGAGGCAAAAGCTGAAAAGCTCTACAAAGAAATGCACCAGGCTGGCTTAATAAAAAACAGGAACGAATGGCGGCATACAGAAACTGTTTTTTTACAAACACACCATTATTTCACTAAAAGCGCCACAAGCCAGCTTAGTCCAAGTATTAAGCTAAATGAAGAGCATTTACGGGCAAATGAATTTGGATACAAAATGAAAAGACATCGCTTTACGATGTATGAATGGGTTGCGGATCTTATTTTAATTCTTACGGGCGTGGTTTTAGCAGCTTTTGCGTTAAAGGGTTTTCTTATTCCTAATTATTTTTTCGATGGCGGCATCACCGGTATTTCACTTCTTATTCATGAGATATATCATTTCAAGATCGCTTATGTCATTATTCTTGCTAATCTTCCTTTTGTGATTATGTGTGTGTACGCAATAAGTTTTAAATACGCTTTGAAAACATTTGTATGCAACATAGCGCTTGGTGTGTGTTTACTTTATTTACCCTATCCAATTATTACGGAGGATAAATTATTAGTGTCCATTTTCGGCGGCTTCTTTTTGGGTATTGGTATCGGATTAACTATGAGAGCAGGATGTGCCATTGATGGAATTGAAATACTCGCCCTTTACACCTGGAGAAAAACGAGCTTCACTATAAGTGAGATCATACTTGCACTTAACATACTTATTTTCAGCATCGCGGCTTTCAAGTTTGGAATTGAAACCGCCTTATATTCTATGCTCACTTATTTTACGGCATCTAAAACAATAGATTATGTTGTTGAAGGGCTCGAAGCTTATATTGGCGTAACTATTATTTCCGGTAAAAGTGAGATCGTGAAAGACAGGCTGGTAAACGAACTGGGCCGGGGAATCACCATATATAAAGGAGAAAGAGGTTTCCTGCCGGGAAAATTTGATACGCATGAAGAATGTGACATAATTTTTACTGTCATAACAAGACTTGAACTCCGGAAATTAAAAAACCTGGTACATGAAATTGATTCCCGGGCTTTTGTATTTGCAAATATGATCCGGGAAGCATCCGGTGGCATCATCAAACGCCGGCATATACATTAGTAACATCACTCTTTGAAATTGCATAAGGAACCTTTAAATTCCTGTATCATAATTATCTTTGCCTAATGATTTTTTCTTCAACTCTTTTAGAAAACGCCGTAAACGAATTTTCAAAATTGCCGGGCATTGGCAAAAAAACGGCGCTTAGGATGGTGCTGCATCTTCTCAAAAAAGAAGTGGAAGATGTAAAAGGTTTTAGTGAGGCAATATTCAAAATGCGGGAGGAAATTAATTTTTGTAAGAGATGTCATAATATAGCAGATAAAGAACTGTGTAATATTTGCCTCGACAGAGCTCGTTTGCAAAATATGATCTGTGTGGTTGAAAACATAAGAGATGTTATAGCAATTGAAAGTACCCAGCAATATAATGGGTTGTACCATGTGCTGGGAGGAATTATTTCACCTCTTGACGGGATAGGCCCGGATCAATTGCAAATAGTGCCGCTGCTGAAAAGAGTGGAGGAAGAAAAAAATGAAGAGCTCATATTTGCTTTAAGCCCCAATATCCAGGGAGATACCACTATCTATTATATTAGTAAGAAATTAAAAGATCTTCCTGTAAAGATTACAACAATTGCGCGGGGTATTGCATTCGGCGGTGAACTGGAATATGCTGATGAAATGACACTGGCCCGAAGCATTTCTAACAGGATGCCTGTTGAAAATTATGTGTCAAGTAAAGTATGAACCGGCCAGGCCATCCCATACTCAAAACTCTTTCTCCTTAAAGGTTTTCCATACAAAACTATAAATGATTATCTTTCATTCTAATTTTAAAAATTAAAGATTGAGTAAGAATTTCAAAGAAATAAAACCTGTTATAGGCTTTAGTTCAGGAGACATTAACGGCATCGGCCCGGAATTGATCCTGAAAGCGCTTTCAGATAACCGCCTCCTGAATTTTTGCACTCCTATAGTATTTGCCAGCAATAAAGTCATTAATTTTTACAGGAAAAGTATTCCGGATCTGAATTTTAATTTTTCCAGCATCAAAGACTTTTCTAAGATCAATCATAAACAGGTAAACGTTTTAAATTGCTGGGAAGAAGAAGTTGCTATACTGCCCGGCACGTTGAACGAGACCGGTGGCAAGTATGCAGGCGTGAGTCTTTTTTCTGCAGCAAAGGCTCTGAAAGATGGAAAAATTGATGCCCTGGTAACAGCGCCCCTTCATAAAAAAAATGTGCAGAGCAGTGAGTTCAGCTATACCGGCCATACACCTTTTTTACAGGATTTCTTTGGCGTTAACGATGTTTTGATGTTACTAACTTCTTCAAATTTACGGGTCGGGTTAGTTACAGAACACGTGCCGGTAAAGGATGTTGCAGGCTATATTACCAAAGAACGCATCGTGAGTAAGATCAATATACTACACGCATCGCTTAAAAGAGATTTTAATATTGACCGTCCAAAAATAGCCGTGCTCGCATTAAATCCGCACGCGGGAGACCAGGGATTAATAGGCACCGAAGAAGAAGAAATAATAAAACCGGCAATCAAGGAAGCAAAGCAATATAATATGCTTATTTCAGGACCTTTTAGCGCGGACGCTTTTTTTGCGCGGGGCCAATATAACAGGTTTGATGCCGTGCTGGCGATGTATCACGATCAGGGTTTAATTCCATTCAAGTCATTGTCAATGAGTGAGGGTATAAATTTTACAGCAGGTTTACCTGCGATCCGTACAAGCCCTGATCACGGAACAGCTTTTGATATAGCTGGTAAAAATATAGCAGATATTTCCTCGTTTAACGCCGCCATATTTGCCAGTATTGATATTTTAAACAACCAGGTGGAGTATGATGAAAATAGAAAAAACCCAATTAATAAAATGGGCGCCGCTATAGTGGCAAGCGGCGCAGATGAAAAGATACTTGAATAACAGCAGGGGTTTTTAATGAAGGATAATAAAATAAGTGAAAGAACTTCCCGTTATCTAATAAATAATTTCTATAAAAGTTCTCGTAAATCTTTTTTTTATTATTAAAATTTAGTTGCATATTTAAGCAGGATATGGTTTATCCTTCAAACTTAAATTATACTTTTGTCAGCGAAATGCTTATTTAATTCAGAGGTATGGATAATATTTTACTTAGCGGGGGATTGGCGTTTTTGATCACATTTTTTTCAATACCCGTGATAATAGAGGTAGCCAAAGAAAAAAAATTTTTTGACGAACCTGATGAACGAAAAGTGCATAAGGCAGTGATCCCAACTTTGGGTGGCCTCGGAATCTTTGCAGGGTTTATCGTGGCAACTTTAATGGGAGTGCCTTCAAACATGTCAGCGGTACTTCAATACTACATGGCAGCGATCATGGTTATATTCTTTCTTGGAATAAAGGACGATATATTAATACTTTCAGCGACTAAAAAATTTATAGGACAACTGGTTGCCGCAGCGATCATTATTAAATTTTGCGGGGTACAAATAAATAACATGCACGGTTTCCTCGGAGTATATTCTATTCCACATACGGCTAGCATCCTGCTCACAATTTTTACTATTATCGTTATTACTAATTCTTTCAATCTTATTGATGGTGTTGATGGACTTGCCGGTTCACTTGGTTTACTTACCTCCATTACTTTCGGAGCTTATTTCTTAGCCACATCACAGTTAATGTATGCCGTGATGGCGTTTTCATTATCAGGGAGTCTTATCGCTTTTTTAATTTTTAATATTTCTCCGGCAAAAATATTTATGGGGGATACGGGTTCTTTACTAATAGGCCTGTTAAATTCAGTTTTTGTAATAAAGTTCATTGCCGTGGCTTCCGATCCCACCATGGGGTTTGTTCTGGATGCCGCTCCAGCACTTGGTTTCGCTATCCTTATTGTTCCTTTGTTCGACACGTTGAGAGTTGTTGGCCTGCGCATTATAAGCAGGCGTTCTCCATTTAGCCCCGATAGAAATCACATTCACCATTTTCTGCTGGATTTCGGTCTTAGCCATAAAATGATTTCCCTCACCTGTGTTATCGCTAATATTTTATTTATCGGCCTGGCATATTTTCTTCGTTCTTATGGTACCACGATCGTGATATTGACACTTGCCGGCTCCTCCACATTGCTGGCGTGCATTATTTATTACAGCAGGCCAAAGCCCAAAGCAATCTCTTATGAATTTGAAACTTCAAATGAAGCCATTTTAAAATCCCACAAAATTCTCACCCTTGCGGGTGAACCCGTAGAACAGGATTAGGTTCTATTAACTTTTTTATCAGCCCGTTTTTATTAATTTTGTTCACTTTTTCAGTATATATGCAATACTGTGAATGAATTATTTTTGAATCTAATAAATTGGATACATGACAGAAGATATTTCGGAAATTTTGGATGAGGGCGCTCTTTCAATGAAAAAAGCTATCGATCATTTGGAAGCAGAGTTAGTAAAAATAAGAGCGGGCAAAGCAAACCCAACCATGCTCGATGGTATTGTGGTTGATTATTACGGAAACCCCACTCCTATTAACCAGGTAGGCAATGTAAGTGTAATGGATGCAAGAACGCTCACCATACAGCCCTGGGAAAAAAATATGCTTCAGCCCATTGAAAGGTCTATCATCGCGGCCAATATTGGAATAAACCCACAGAACGATGGGAATATTATCCGTTTGTTTTTGCCACCGCTTACCGAAGAAAGAAGAAAAGAATTGGTTAAAAGAAGTAATGTCGAAGGCGAGCAGGCGAAAATCGCTATTCGTAATATAAGGCGTGACGCCATTGAACACATAAAAAAATTGCAGAAAGATAGTGTGATAAGCGAAGATGCTGCAAAGGATGGTGAATCTGAAATGCAAAGCATTACTGATGATCACATTTCTCTTGTTGATAAACATCTTGAGGCAAAAGAAAAAGAGATTATGGCTGTATAAACTTTTCCGGATACATGCTGAAAGAACAACTACTTCTATTAATAACTACCCCATTATACCTGGTAATAATCGGGTTAGAAGTACTGCTTAGTCATATTCATTTAAAAAAATATTATTCGTTAAAAGATACGCTGATCAATGTGTATTTATGCACGCTCAACGGTTGTATCGATCTTTTGTTCCGGGCTGTATATTTAGTAATCCTTTCGGCTATCTTCACCCGCCATTTTATTTCTTTTTCATTTAACCCCATAATTTATTGGGCGGTTCTTTTTCTTCTCGAGGATGTAGCTTTTTATCTGGAACATCGCGTAGATCACTATTGCAGGCTCTTTTGGGCAGTGCATGTAACCCATCATTCTTCTGAAGAATTTAATTTAACTACCGGATTCAGATCATCGGTATTACAGCCTCTTTACCGGTTTATCTATTTTTTACCATTAGTCCTTCTTGGCTTCCGGCCTATTGATATTGTGTTTATGTATTCACTCACCCAGATATATGGGATACTTGTACACACGCAATACATTAATAAAATGCCCGCCTGGTTTGAAGCTGTTTTTGTAAGCCCCTCCCATCACCGTGTTCATCATGCCAGCAACGTAAGGTATCTTGATAAAAATATGGGAATGGTTCTTATTATCTGGGATCGGATGTTTGGAACGTTTCAGGAAGAATTGCAAAATGATCCTGTAAAATACGGCCTTACGAAAAGATTGGAAAATCCGCATCATCTTGCTAAGATCATATTTCATGAGTGGAAAAATTTATCAGGTGATCTTCGAAAAAAAATTCCGCTTTCCGCAAAATTGAAATACCTCGTTATGCCTCCCGGCTGGAGCCACGATGGAAGTTCTAAAACTGCAAAACAATTAAGGAAGGAACTGCTTCTTTCGGAAGAAAATTAATGTGTCGCTGCCCGCATCTTTATGGCAATCAGCAGGCAACTTTTATTTGAGTTAAGCTGATTTTATTGCTTCCGATTTTATAGAAAAAATTTATTTCTCATTTAAATGGTAAGCCGCTAAGGCCTGCCCTGCAGCATGTCTTATTTTGTTCAAAATAATATTTTTCAGTTCAAAGCTGTATTTTTATTCTGTGCAACAAGTGATAAAAGATTACTTTAATCTCTATATTAAAACACATTATAATGAATACCCTTAAGCTAAATGATATAAGTACCCGTGCCGGGAAAGAATATGATAAGCAGGAAACAAAAAAGAAGACGGCAAAAATACTTGAGAATCTTAATGAATTGCAGAATCTTTTGTTTGCCGAAAACAAGCATTCCATACTCGTTGTCGTACAAGGAATGGATGCAAGCGGAAAGGACGGCGCAATACGAAATGTATTTACCTCGATGAACCCGCAGGGAGTAGTTGTTAAAAGCTTTAAAGCGCCAACTCCGGAGGAATTGAGCCATGATTTTTTATGGCGGATTCACCGCTATGCTCCTGCCAAAGGAATGATCCGGATCTTTAATCGCAGCCATTATGAAGATATTCTTATAACAAGAGTCCACAAATGGTGTGATGATGAAACTGCCAAAAAAAGAATGAAAGCAATCAATGACTTCGAAGATCTTTTATCGCGGCATAATAATACACAGATACTTAAGTTTTACCTGCATGTTTCTCAACAGGAACAACAGAAGCGCCTAAACGAAAGAATAAAGGATCCTGCAAAAATGTGGAAGTACAATGAAAACGATTTTGAAGAAGCAAAACTCTGGGACATTTATATGCAGATGTATGAGGATTGTTTTGCAAATTGTAACGCAGTGCCCTGGACAATCGTTCCCAGTGATCAAAATTGGTACAAAGAATTCATTATCGCGTCAACGCTCAAGGATACCTTAGCCGGCCTTAATATGCAATATCCCGGCCTTAAAAAATAAACCCAATTTTTCATTTCTAAAA
>JALZAJ010000151.1 GCA_030948465.1 Bacteroidota bacterium | reverse complement strand
TCGGGCAATCCGTCGTTATTAAAATCTCCTATGCCAATGCCAGAGCCAATGTACATGTATTGATTAGTTAAAAAGTTTACGGAGTCATTTTCCGTGAGCTTATTATTAAAATCGATATTAGTTTCGTCGTGTTTTAATAACGTAAAATGGAAATCTTTGTCAACACGTTTTATATCTGATTTGCAACTATACAGGAGAAGCAGTAATAGCGATATTGAAAATAATTTATACCATTTCATAATCTTGCCTTGTATCACCATTTTGTTAACTCATAATTGGTCTTTGAAATAACTTTATGAAACCTCCTGCTGAAATTCGCACACATGACATCTCAGGATTATTTAATTTTTTGTAATACCCATTCACCCACTTTCCTGCCTTCATGCTGCCCTTCTACTATTGCGTCCATATAATGAATGCCACCATAAAATCTTGATATAGCTGCTTCTTCGGCAGCCTGGTTAAAGGACCCAAAATGCCTTGCGGGTATATCATAAGTTACCTCAACACTATCTTTATACGAAAAATTATCTCCAAAAAAATGAGTGAGTATTACGGCTGAAGAAGCGGAAACTACCGAATGTCCACTTGTATATTCGGGAAAGGGCGGGGTTTGTAACAAAGGTGCCCATTGCGGGTCAATTAGTCTACGTATAGCGGTCTCCGGGCGAATGCGATTGCTTCTGTATTTTTCGTCCCAGCAGGTAATGTTGGCGTCCATCAGGCCTACCGAAACGATGGTGTAAATAAACATCGTTTCCTCAAAGCTTTTCTTTCGCTGCAAACAGGCAATTCCCGTGATGCCTAACCAATGGGCGCCAGGCGATATTTTTTTAAAACCAAACATTAAATGCCCCTCGTCCTGCATGGCAAAAGGATTGCAGTCCCAGAAGGATGCAATAGCTCTATGATCTTCCCTTAGCTCTTTTCCTTCTTTATATACCGCTGATACCGATCTATAAAAAGGCGACCCCGCTTTTGCACTGTAAACCAGGGGTGGTGGCGGTTTAAATTGAGCTGCCGAGTCAAGAGTGAAAGGGCGCACGGTATTAAAATTTGGCTCCACGGGGGCTAAATACCCCGGCGGAGTAGGATACCAGGAGCCTTCCGTTTTAAGAGGTGTATATCTGGAAAGGTTGCTGATTTTATTATAGCCATCTGAGTTGGCATAAGCGAGTATTTGCCCGCTAATGGCTTGCGCATAACTCTTTGAATTATTGAGCAATCCGTCGTCAATGCCGGCTTTTTTGCATGAGTCAAGAAATTTTTTCTCGTAAGCTTCCATTAATTTTCCTGAAGGCTGCATTTTGCTTGACATTTCCATCATAGCCAGCAACGCCCCTAACCGGTAATCGGCCGATTGAAAAGAACCTGGCTTTTTTATTTGCGGATAGCTATTTAAGATGCCATGCATGCTTTTAAACTTACTATCATTTTGAGATACAATTTCGTAACCCGCCAAACAGGCGTAGGAAAAAAATCGTGCGCCCAAAGGAGGATTGGTGATATCATGCACCATAATTTCCGTCATTTTGGTAATGACTTCGCTGATATTTTTATTGCTGATTGCCGGCTGTCGCTTTTTCTGTGTACAGGAAAAAAGTAAGACGAATAATAAAGGAATAAGAGTATTCCTAAAAAATAGCCCGTTATTTATTTTATGATACGTTTGACATGTTTGCTGTTTCATCATGACCCATTTTTTTGCACCGGAATCATTTTAATTTATAAGCCTTGGTATCTTTCTGGTTAATACCGAATACCAAAATATTGTTTATAGTAAGGACGCTTCGCACATCGCCCCAAATATGAAAACCGGATTGCTGCTGATTGATGTAATTGAAATTACCTTTGCCATCGCCTTTCAAAAGAATACCATAGTTAGCGTCGCATTTCCCAAAGCGTAAACGAGCCTGATTAATATTTCCGCATAAAAGCAAATCTTGTTTTCCGTCTTTGTCATAATCTAATGCATTGATGGTAAACACGGGGGAGAACTGGGCCTGCAAGGGTAATGGTTTTTCATGAAATTTTCCATCGGCGCCAAATTCAAAATAAGAAGTACTTAAATCATTCGCCCCGAGGTGCTTCGCATCCTTCATTTCTTCCGGGGTAAAAATTTCTTTCATCGTTGCATCTGCATAACTTTTATAATCAGGAAAACGGGTGCGCATATTGCTCATTTGATCTAAAAGCTCATCGCGGCTCACATAAGGATAGCTTTTATGTTGAATATAAAAACAAAGTATTGGGTCAACCGATCCATTATTATCAAAGTCTTTATAGAACATTTCCGCCGGTTCGGAATCGCTCGCTTTGCATTGTGTATTTAACCCCATGTTGCCTATTACCAGGTCCGGTTTTCCGTCTCCATTCATATCTGCAACCAGCAATTTATTCCACCAGCCGTTATACTCTTTACTGAAGTAATCTTTTGTTTTATTTTCTAATCTGCCATTTACATTTACAAACACTGACAGTGGCATCCACTCACCTATCGCAATTAGATCAGGTTTTTTATCATGGTTTATATCGAGCCAGGCGGCGTCCGTTATCATTCCGGCTTGTTGAAGCTGAGGCGCAAGCGCTGCTATCTTATTTGTAAAGTTTCCTTTGCCATCATTTATCAGCAAATAACTTTGAGGAGTTTCAGGATACCGTCCCGGAATAACTCTGCCACCAACAAAGAGATCGATAAAACCGTCCGCATTTATATCGATGGCACGCACACAACTTTTACTTACATGCATTTCAGGTAATGCATTAATGGCTTTGGTAAAGTTTCCTTTGCCATCGTTGAGATACAATCTATCCTGAAGCAGACTATCGCCGGGCGAGTAATTATCGTATCCGCCACTTACCACGTACAAATCATTGAATCCATCATTATTGACATCAACAAAAAGAGCATCAACATCCTCACTGAGTTTATCGGCAGCAAATACAGGTTGTTTTTTTTCAACGAACATACCATTCTTTTGCTGAATAAACAGGACGCCGGCCTGGCCGCTTCCACCCCCTGCATACACATCTTCCAGGCCATCTCCATTTACATCTCCTTTCGCAAGGCAGGGCCCTGCAAACGAGAGTGGATTAACCATCAGCGGCTGTCTTTTAAAGTCGTTGATATTATTAATTGTACTATGATAATTCAGCGGTGTTTTTATTTCTTCAAAGATGGGTTTTGCAGGATGTGGAATCTGATATTTTTCATTTGCATCTTTTTCATACAAAGTAAGAAGCTGATCGGCTTTAATGCTTTTGAGTACTTGCTCTTTACCGCTCAGCCAAACTATTTTTAATGAATCAACCGAGGCATCTTTACCCAAACCGAAATGCAGTATTTCCGAAACGGTTGACTGAAAGCCTCTGGCTGGCATTTGTTCCAGGTATTGCTGTTTTTCTTTATTATACAGAAATACTTTTGCGCCAATTCCATCTGTATTTTTTGCCGCTCCCTTCAATTTTATTTTTAAATAGTGATTGTGCGACTGTCTGTCAGCATCATTTCTAAAAATAAATGCAGGAAGGTTTACATTATTTACGATCAGATCAAGGTCTCCATCGTTATCCAGATCCGCGTAGGCCGCTCCGTTGCTATTGGATGCGGTGTCTATTCCCCATTGTTTGCTAACATCAGTAAAAGTAAAGCCGCCATTATTTTTAAAAAGATAATTCACAACATTGGAAGCCGGCATTTGCTGCAGCATTTGCAATACATCTTCACGTTTTAATCTTCCCTTCGCACTTATAAAATCATTCATGTATTTTAAGAAATCCATATTGGTATAATCTCTTGTATAACCGTTAGTGACGTAAAGGTCTTTCCAACCATCATTATCGTAATCTGCAAATAAGGGCGCCCAGCTCCAATCAGTATTGGAAATCCCGGCCAATTGTCCTATTTCGCTAAAAGTACCATTCCCGTTGTTTAACTGCAGCATATTACGCATGTATTGATAGTAAAAACCAGATCGAAGAGTGATATCAAACTTTTCATAATTGTCGGGGGCGAACAATAATTTCTGCCGATGATTATCTTCGGGTAGCATATCCAGTGTATATATATCCGGTAGGCCATCATTATTAATATCTGCAACGTTATTTCCCATCGATGACTTGGATGTATGCCCAAGCATAGATTGTATTTTATCAGTGAAGGTTCCGTCGCCATTATTTATATACAGGTAGTCGGGTACGTTATAATCGTTGGTTATATAAATATCCTGCCAGCCATCTCCGTTAATGTCTGCAATTCCTGCGCCCAGGCCATAGGTCAATTCGGAGGTGCTAAAGCCAGCCTTTTCCGTCACATCTTCAAAATGGTTGTTATTGTTTTTAAATAATCTAACCCCAACTGATTTGTTGCTTTTTTTAAGCAAATCTGCGGTACTTGCTTCATCGAGAATAGGCAGGTTGTTCGGATTATGATTTAGTAAAAACAAATCCAGGTCGCCATCCCGGTCATAATCAAAAAAATATGCTTGTGTATTGTAGGTGGAATCAGCCAATCCATATTGTTGCGCCTGCTCATTAAAATGAGGAATTCCCTTGCTATCATTTCCTGCGTTAATGAATAGCTGGCTAATCCTGTTCTCGCCGCGAACTTTACCCGAATAGCTTACAAATATGTCTGGCTTGCCATCTCCGTTTACGTCGGCAATTGTTACACCTGTTCTCCAGGGGGCTTTCCTGTTTTCAACACCGGCAATGTGGGTAATATCTTCAAATTGCATATTGCCTTTATTCAGGTACAGCCTATTATCGCCCATATTGCTTGTGAAATAAATATCGTCCAGGCCGTCTTCATTCAGATCTCCCACAGCAACACCTCCTCCATTATAGAAATATTCATACATCATCACATTGGTGTTAGGCCCTTCAGTAAGTGCGTTACTAAAGTTTACATGTGTGCTGTCGGGAGATAGTAATGTAAACAAATGTTTCTGGGAAGTAGTAGAAGGTACTTTGCTTTCATTGCCGGTGCAACTGGCAAGGTATAGACTGCCAAGAAATAGAATATATAGGTTTAAGCTTTTCAATATGGTTTGATTCGGATGGCTTAAAAAATATCAATGCCAGTATAAATACACTGGCATTGATTAAATATAGAAAAAAAACTTTAATGATTAATATCCTGGATTCTGAACCAGTTTACTATTCTTATTAATTTCATCCCTGCTGATTGGCCTAAAGTACATTTTATCATCCCACGTCCTATCTTCGAGTGAAGTATTTACCTCTGTAGTATAAGTATAGTCGTAAATTGATTTGTCATAATGATAGGTTCCAGTTAATTCCTGCCCTGGTTTAAATTTACCCAATGGATGTATGAATGTCGGATCCCTGCCAAGCGTAGTGGGCGCAATCATCCATCGCCGCGCATCATGGTAACGTTGTTCTTCAAACGCCATCTCAATTCTGCGCTCATTACGATATCGGGCTTTAAGAGCAGGCCCGGATTCTGTTATAGGGGGCATCCCCGAGCGGAATCGTATTTGGTTCAACCAGTCCTTTGCCTGAGTTTCCTGTCCCAATTCGATACATGCTTCGGCATAATTGAATATAGCTTCGGTATATCTGAAAAAGGGCCAGGGAATATATTGATGGGTGTTATTATCTACTATGGCCGGGTCGGGGTCAGTAAACTTTCTCATATAGTAATTAGTAGCAGTGCCGTTCCAGTCTTCAATGGTGCTGTTCCTCGTATCAAGCCCCTGGAAAAGAATTATTGAACCACCAACTTTTAAATCGTACGCACCGGTTTGTATCTGATTTGCAGGGTCAACGTTGCCTGATATCTTATCGCGGGGTTTCCAGTTAGAACCATCGTACATAATCGATGCATAGAAGCGGGGGTCACGATTTTCGTAGGGCGCCGCTTTTTCAACTGGGTTATTCCAGTTAAATGGAGTGCCATCCATCATCTCATAATCGTCTACGAGTAGCCCCATTGGTGCATTTCCTGCCCAGTTATGATAGCCGTTCGGGCCGTTAAAAAGGCCAACGGAAGCTCCGCCCCATTCATCTTTATCCGGCACTATGTATCTGCCAAATATTATTTCGTTGGCTGCGGAAGCATCTACCCCCGAAGCTTTACTGCCCCCACCCATAGAGATTGAAAGATAATTGTTGAATCCCTGGGAGGTTGAAACCGGAGCCGCCAGGCCCAGTTTATATCCGCTGCCTTCGTCCAGTACAGCCTTTGCCGCGTCTTTTGCAGCTTGCCATCTTGCGGTGCGATCACCAGACACATATCCAAGAAATTCAGGGTTGGAATAACTGGCAATAGCACTTGAGTTTGCCTTGGCAGTGGGAATATCGTGAAGATCGCTGGCCGCGTATAGTAATATCCTGGATTTAAGGGCCTTTGCCGCAAGGTCTGTAGCTCTTCCTTTTCCCAGCGTTTTTCCTGTTAAAAACTGAATCGCTGTGTCGCAATCAGCCACAATAAAATTTACACACTGTTCAAAGGTTGCTCTTGCTACGGAATAATCTTCATTTAACCCATAAATTTTATCTATAATAGGAACAGATCCATAATATCGAACTAATTGGTGATAAAAATAGGCACGCATAAAATGAGCTTCTCCTTTTAATCTTTCTTTTAAAACATCATCGTCGAATGTTGCTGTATTAAGATTTTGCAAAGCAAGATTGCAGCTTCTTATCCTGTTATACATTGATTTCCATTCATAAGTTCCACTAACCCACCCTAAGTTGCTCGGACTTAAACTTCCATTATTAATAGTATTAATTCCCCTTCCCGGATGCACAAAAATGGTCTCATCCGAAATGGAAGAAAGCATCTGTTCATCAAAACCACCTGCTCCTAAACCATTATAAATTTCAGTTACGAAGGCTGTGGCAAGGGGGCCATCTCCCCAGACCGCATCTGATGATATTGAATCCTTGGGAACTGTGCTTAGAAAATCCTTATTACAGGAATTGAACAACATCAAAGCCAAAAAGAAAACGGGGATATATATTACTTTACTTTTCATAATTTTTATTTTAAAAGGTTACAGAAGCTCCCGCATTAATAATTCTCGACTGCGGATAATATTGTCCGCTTCCACTTGTCGACTCAGGATCATAAATCTTCATTTTGTCCCAGGTTTTTAGATTTACACCGCCTACAAATATTCTAAAATTGCTGATGCCGGTCCTTTTAAGAATGTCAGGGGAAAGATTGTATCCAATTTCTACATTTTTTAGCCTCATGTAGTTGCTGCTTCTAAGCCAATAGGTATTATTGCCGGCGCCTCCTCCTGTATAGTAAGTATTACCACGATTTGCCAGGCGGGGATCTACACTGCTCGGATTATCAATGGACCAACGGTGATCGTAGCTGTATTGAAGATAATTTCCAATATCCCCAGACTCCGTTCCAATAAATAATAATCCACCCGTAGCACCCTGGAATAAAATCGAACAATCAAAACCTTTGTATTGAAGAGAAATATGTATGCCTCCGGTAAATGTAGGATCGCGGGTCTTATCTAATCTTACCTGGTCATCTCCGGTGATTTTTCCATCGCCGTTAACATCTTTGAATTTCATGTCGCCGGGACGAAGGGTAGCACCACCAATACCGCTATAGTCGATGGTATTTGCATCAATTTCTTTCTGATCCTTGAAAACGCCTGCATATTCATATGCAAGGAAGGAAAAACCGTTGGTACCATAAGGATGGCCGGTCGCTCTTTGATAGTCTGGCGCGCCTGGCGGTTCATCCCAAAATGTAACCTTATTTTTAGCATAGCCTCCATTTACACTTATGGTATATCTTAAATCCCCCACCTGATCACCATATCCTACTTTAAACTCAAAGCCCTTATTTTCTACCCTTCCAAGATTAACCGGAGGTAAAATATCAGTAATACCAGAACTTTGAGGTATAGAGCCCTGTTGCCTGATTAGTGCCTTATCTCTTTTATTTATAAAATAATCAAATTCAACATTTAATTTATTCTTTAAAAGTGCTGCGTCTAACCCAATATTAGTGCTATTCCCGACTTCCCATGTAAAATTAGGGTTAGGCACTATTTTTTCATACAATGCCCTCGCTACGGCATCATCTATAATGTAGCTGCTAAATCCATAGGTGCCGAGGAATTGGTATTCTGCCAGACTGCCGTTAAAATAAGGTTCTGCACCCATTTGTCCCCACGAGCCCCGGATTTTTAAATTATCGACAAAATGAATGTTGTTTTTAAAGAAATTTTCCTCGGAAATACGCCATCCTGCCGTTACACCTGGAAAGAACCCAAAACGGTGGTTCGGCGGAAAAATATAGGACCCATCATAGCGCCATAAAAATTCTGCAATGTATTTCTGTTGGTAATTATATTCAACCCGGCCAAAATAACTTAAGCGAGCCCGGTCATAGGCTCCGCCACCATTATTCTTTTCTTTATCACCACCCGCAAAAATTTGATCTATTGCTGTGGATATATAATACCGTCGATAGGCATTAAAATATTCATCCTTCAATGTTTCTTTTTGTACTCCAGCAAGGAAATTAATGTCATGACTACCAAACGTGCGGTCATAGTTGAGCAAGCCGGAAAGATTAATGCTTATATTGTTTTCTGCATTTTGACTAAGCCGGGGATCCGTAAAGGTGGATCGAAGTTCTTTTGTGAGCTTAGGTGTTTTGCCGTCTGCCTCGTAAGTAACCTTGTCCCAGGAATATAAATACCAGGGAGTTGCCCATCTTTTTCCATTAAACTGATATTTATCCAATGCGGCTGTACCTGTAATTTTTAAACCTTCTACACCTGGCACAAGAAACTCAATTCTACCGTTGGTTTGGAAATAATCTCTCTTGTCTTTGTCATAACCGGTTGCGTTGGTAGTAATTACGATCGGATTTTGCCCATTTTCAATATCACGCCCAGGCAATCCGTTTGGCCAGATTTCAGGCTCGTTCGGCTTGCCCCTCATAAGCATTCTGAAAATAGACCCGGCACTTTCGGTAGGGAAAAAACGATATTCTTCACGAGCCGTTATCCCTAAGGAAACATTGACATATTTATTAATTTTTGCATCGAGATTTAGCCGCATATCATATTGCTTATAGCCGGTCGCAGAATGTTTATAGTAAGCATCCTGATTTTCGTAACCAAGTGAGGCCATGTATTTGACATTGTCCGACCCTCCATTCACCTGGAGGTTGTGACGTTGCTGCGGAGCCCATTTTTTTAATGCATCCCCAAACCAGTTTGTATTTGGATGCCCCCAGGGATCGGAACCATCTTTATATTTTGCAATGTCATCGGGGAAAAAGCCAACGGGCGAATTTACTGTTTGACCATTATCTGTTCTTACATAAGTCCCGGTGGTATTTAAAGCCGTCCAGGCAGCCTTCCATTGATCAACCGGTACCTGCTCAAATACGTTAGCCTCATTGCGGATAGCTCCATATTCAACGGCATCAGCCAACTTTGGAATTACCGTAGGTTGCGCCCAGCCAAAATTAACATTATATGAGAGTTGCGGCTTACCTGACTTTCCACGTTTTGTTGTTATTAAAATAACTCCATTTGCTGCCCTTGATCCGTAAATTGCCGCTGATGCATCTTTTAATATAGATACGCTTTCAATATCTGCAGGATTCAGCCGTTCAAGACCGCCCTGGCGGCCTGGCACACCATCGATTACGATGAGGGCATCTGAATTTCCAATGGAATTTGTACCGCGTATGCGAATTGCCGAGCCGTCGTAGCCAGGTTCTCCACTACTATTAATGGCAGTAACGCCGGGCAAACGGCCCGCCAGTGAATTTGATAAATTTACATTGGAAGATTTGGCAAGGTCGCTTCCCTTCACCTGGGCAACCGCCCCCGTTACAGTCACCTTCTTTTGGGTACCATAACCCACCACCACTACCTCATTAAGGCTATTCACGGAGGTCGCAAGGTTCACTGAAAAAGTTTTCGTTTTTCCGACTGCCAGTTCCTGCGTTTGATACCCAACGTTCGAGATAACCAAAGTGGATTTTTCGTTAGGCACATCGATGGAAAAAGCTCCATTTGCATCAGTGGTTACACCGCCTTTGATACCCTTTACCGTAACCGTTGCATTTTCTGCAGGGGCGCCCTTATCATCTTTCACGATTCCTGTAACATGGATTTTATTTTGGGCACTCACGCTAAAACAACTGAGGATAATCAAATTGATAAGTATCCATTTTTTGATAACAACTCCGAAGGGTTTTTTGGAGCGGGGCTGCGTGGTTTCGTAATAAGCATTGATCAATTTTTTCATAATGGCAATGTTTTAATTGGGTAATTGTTTCTGGAGTTTGTGTTTCTGGAGTTTGCTAATTATTGTTTAAGTGACAATTAATAGTGAAATCAAATTTTTTCTAAACCACTATGCCAGCACCGAGTTAATACATTCTTACTTCCCTAAAGGACTAACGGTAGGCAAAATATTTAGGACATGCTGATTAAAAAAATACGAATTGGATTTGCAATCGTTTATAAAGGGTAGGGGATAAAAGGCTTGCTAAAAGTAGGAAGAAATTTTTAACAAATACTTTTATTTTTACTTTTTTTATAAAATTTTCAAAATTGGAATTATATTTTCCAAGCAGAATTTTTGTGACAAATTAAATCCAGGATTTTCCGCGCTTTGTTAGGTTACATGGGTTAAGACTCCTTATTTTACCACATCAAACTCAAACAAATTTCCCGGCTCCCCTTTTTTTCCTTCAGAGCTTATGTACAATTTTCCATCAGGTGAAAAACAAATCCCTTCCGGTTGCGGCATCAGGTCTTTATCAATAAATTGGAAAGACTTTATAGCGCCATCATGGGAATAGACCGCCATACATTTATTATCTTTTGTTGAAAGCAAATACACATCATGAGTAACGGGATGAATCGCAATCGCCGATGGATTGAAATCAATTTTATCACCGGCGAGTTTCTCAAAATCTTTTTTATGTATCACCAGGAAAGGCTGATCCAATAATTTATTCTGGCTCATATCAAATTGATAAACCGCCCTGGCAGATTTCTTTTCATTGTCCAGTCCTGACTCTCCCTTGCACGCGATCAACAGCTTTTGAATAACCGGATCGTAACACAATCCTTCTGTATTGTTTTCTTTTTTTAAAGGAGTTTTAATTTGTTCTACCTGTGGTTTACTTTGCCAATCCGTTATTTTAAAAAGTGATCCGTGACTCCATAAGGCATAAACAATACCATCCACATTAGTTACATCCTCAATGTCAAATTTGTCTTTATCGTTTTCTGCAAAAGGAATTGTCTTCTCAAGTGTTGCGGTTTTATCATCAATTTTTACAAGGTATAAGTTGGCATGAAGATCTTCGATCAGCACTAAATGATCTTTATCAATCCATGTATTTCCTGAGACTTCCACCAGTTGAGATGGAAGCCGCCATTCATGATCGGGCGCTTTTAAATTATAAGAAAATATTTTTCCTTCCGGATAATTTTTAGAGGAGTCCTGTTGCTTTTTTCCCGGGACATCTACTATGACAGGTGTGTTCTTTCCCGTTTCATTATTTGTTGTACAGGCGAAAAATGTAACCGCAATAACTATAGAAGTTGTGCATCTGAAATTCATAAATTATTTAATTAAGGTTGAATTCAATAATAATCAGCATGCAAAGCTATACGATATTATCAAGCGGTATTATTATTTGTATTCCAATTCTTTCAAGGCCACCTTTTGTTCTTAAAAATTGAAATGATGACGATTAATTTTAAAGTTGTATAACTTTATGTTGTCAGGATGTACCCGATAGTTTTTAATTTCAAAAAAAAATTTTATGCTAAGAAACATTAATAGTTTGGTTGGATTCAGTATCGGCGCAACCGATGGTGAAATAGGAAAAGTGGAAGAATGTTACTTTGATGATACTACATGGACCGTAAGATACATCATTGTAAAAACGGGAGGATGGCTCGGTCGTAAAGTACTTATTTCTCCTGAAGCGATATTGCATCCTGACTGGGATCAACGGACTCTACCGGTGAACCTTACACGCGAACAGGTAAAGCACAGTCCCGATATTGATACCGATAAGCCGATTTCACGCCAGGAAGAAGATGCCCTGTTTTCTTACTATCCATGGCAAAATTATTATGATGCCGGCTTATTTGGAGAAGGCATTGGTATGATGGGCATCTACCCTGTTCCGCCCATTGTGGATGTAAATGAAGTGGATGAAAATAAACTTGAAGAACGGAATGTCAACCAGCCAAAGCCAACCACGCATCTCAGGAGCACTCATGAAGTAAAAGGCTATGCCATACATGCTACTGACGGAGAAATAGGTGAGGTTGCCGATTTCATTTTTAATGAAGATGACTGGAGCATCCATTTCCTGGCAGTGCATACAGGAAATTTTTTTTCCGGGAAAAAAGTGTTGCTTTCACCAGCGTGGATAAAAGATGTACAATGGGATATGCAGGAAGTAATAGTAAATGTAACGGTTGACGCTGTTAAAAATAGCCCCGAATATGATTCTTCAAAACCTTTGGATCCTGGCTATAGTAAGGACCTTCATGAGCATTACGGGCTATCTCAAAAAGAAGTATAAATAAAAGCCACTCTATGCCGCAATGCAGAGATTGCAAACTATAGAATGGCTTCGTACTTTTAACTCTCTTATTTTATAATTCCGCAACCTATTCTGGTTCCGGCATTGCCCGAAGGCTGCGAGGTGAAATCATCTACTCCTCCGTGAACAATAATAGATTTACCCAGGATATTTGTTTTTGCATCACCGCCTAAAGACCACAGATCCGTTTCCATTTCCATACTGCCTTTACCATTTGCATCAAGGGTTACATTACCAATATCACCGGAGTGAAAGCTGCTGCTTCCCCACTTTCCATGCTGGGCATTTGTCGGGTTCCAGTGGCCGCCTGCAGCCTTTCCCATATCGGCACAATCACCTTTTTCATGTATGTGAACTGCCACCAATTTATTGGCTTTTTTTGGAATGGAGAGATCAAGCTTCATTTTTACTTTGCCGC
Source organism: Bacteroidota bacterium (assembly GCA_030948465.1). Lineage (GTDB taxonomy): Bacteria > Bacteroidota > Bacteroidia > Chitinophagales > Chitinophagaceae > Ginsengibacter. The sequence goes on along the minus strand of JALZAJ010000151.1, from coordinate 1,036 downwards.
CTGGCTGAGCATCAAACTGAACCGTACCGGTAACGGTTGTATCAGGAAATACCCCCGTAACATCTGCAACGGCGTGCTCTTTCATGGGATCAGCCGTCATGGTGTTTTTAGTTTCCATAGCTGCTGACGAGCTATCTGACTTAGTTTCCGTGTTCGCAGAGGAACCATTGTTGCAGGCGATTAAACTTAAAGAACATAAAATACAAATGGTTAACCAGTTGGATTGAATTAGCTTTTTCATTTTTTGATTTTATTTTGGTTAATGAATTACGATGCTCTTCGATCGTTTTTACACAAATTGTGCTTCGATACAAAGTACTTAGATTTTATTTTCTTTTCCGGTATTTTTTTCAAAGGACCCCATCTTTCATCGCTTTCGGTGATTGGCGGTATTAACAGAAAACATTTTCTAATTCACAAACCTTTATGGCGCCGTTGTTTACCCAATTCCATTATTTCCCGCAAAATTATTTCCATAACATCAAAAAAGTGAATTCAACCTTATTATCTTCTCGAATAGGCGTCTGAAAGACGATGAACAAATGACTCAGCAATAATATTTAACTGATCTCCCATTTCAATGTTTTCTGATAATGCTTAAGCTAATAAGGTTTTTTACATTTTAATGAGTTCTGGTTACCAAGGTAATAAGGTTTTCCTTACGAACTCAGGTAATTTTCATCAGGTGATTTCTTTCAGAGACATTTTTAAATCAAAAAACTCACCCAAGGGGAACCTTCCTGGTTTTGGTGAACTTCATAAGTTGCTTTGAGTTATGTTTTCCAACTATCTCGCTTTTAATCCAACTTTTTGTTTAAACTATTTGTTGTTGATTTCTGAGTTTGCAACAATAAGACCGATCCCCCGCGAGGCTTTTCATTAGCCGGGAGTTGTTCTTCCTAAAAGCAATAAGTAGTAAGATTTTTACTGACTTTGCACCCACATCATTTCTTAGCCAAATCAAACCTTATTACCTTAATAAGAATGATAAAAACGCTTTAAAGTTTGTTGAGCTCTGTTCATTCCGTTACCCGGC
>JALZAJ010000149.1 GCA_030948465.1 Bacteroidota bacterium | reverse complement strand
TCCTGCCAGCATAACTGCAAAGGATTTTTTTGAAATTCATTTGCCAGTTCACATATAGTTGCTTTTACTTCTTCATCAAACGACAATTCAAAATTTAGAAGCTTGTAGTTGATCGTAATGTCAAATAAATAACCCTCGGAAGAATTTATCTTTAAGGCCCTGGCCAGATCGCCGATGGCATAGTTTTGAAATTTATAATCTTCTTTTTGAATATCAACAATATTTTTTAACAGGTCTATTAATTTTACGTCACTTTGAAAATTTCCCTTGAAAGGAATGATGCCGGAAAACATACCCACGATATTACGAGCTTCCCTGGTTCCTCTTTTGTGAACAGGAATTCCGAAAACAAATTCAGCCTGTTTTAATATTTTACCGAAATAAATTAGCAGTGCACCTATGGTTAAATGATGTAACCGAATTTTAGTATTTAGCTCGATATCTTCCAGGAGCTTTCTTTGATTATCATTAAGTGTAAGAAAATAGGTTTCGCTTTTTTTTGAAGCCTTATTATTGTATTTTCTTTGAAGAAATTTTTCTGGTTTGCTTTTAATATTGTTTTTCCAATATTGGCCATCAGCTTCGTAATTATCCGATTTTTTATATTCGTATGCTTTGGCTACTTCTTCCGCGTAAGAAGGAAAGATAAATGATTGATGATCTCCGCTGACCAGTGATCTGTATTTTGCGGCGAGATACTGCACCCATACAACGAATCCATATCCGTCTGAAATGAGATGATGATATTTCCCAAAAAACCAATATTCATCTTCGGCGATCTTAAGTAAATAATGTTCTACAAGTGTTGTTTCTTTTTCAATGACAAAGGGTGTGTTGAAATGATCTTGCATCCATTGTACCGCTTCCTGTTGCCTGTAGTGCGGGGAACTAAAGTCAATTTCCTGTATATCTAATTTATTGTATTGCTGCTGTACAAAACAGACAGGCTCAGGTACGTTGAGATCGAAGCGCATTCTAAAAGCATCAAAAACCTGCGCTCCTGAACCTACCGCCTCATTAAACAATTGCTTGTTTAATCGTCCCTTTAGTTTAATATACCCACCAATATTATATTGTGGACTTTTTAAATCCAAAAGCTGATCAGTAAATACATCCTGCTGAGAAGGATGCAAATGATAAATTTTTTCTTCTATCATGCTGCGGTAAAAATTATTAATATTACTACTATTATCAGGACTCTTCTAAAACGGCTTCTTCTACATGGCGCAATTCTTTTTCGTATAATAATTCTTTTTCGCCATACAAGCGCTCAGCAACAATGCCCCTTTCACGGCATAGTTTCACCAGTTTATTCGATTGTACAATCGGGTTAGATTCATCGGTGTATTTTATGCTGCTGATGAATTCACACCACGGTTCCTGCCCCATAGCATAAACGTAGATCTCTTTCGGATTAAATATGTCCACCAAAGACATTCCTTTCTGACAATCAGAGCCCGCCAGTCTTCGGCTGCCATCCATGTCTCTTGCCAGCTTTTTAGTTAAGAGTGGCCCGTACAGCCATGTAAGAGGAGCGCCATCGCATTCCATGCCGATAAACATTACATCTACATCGCTCACCTGATCGTGAATGTGCTTGTACAACGCGGGCTCCACTATTCTTGAATCGGCAAGGAACAATAATTTAAATTGTCCAATTTTCACGAGGTAGCAACTTTTTGTAAGGATATTTAAATCTGAATGCTCCCCAATAAATGGAAGACCGGTAATTATTGCATCTTCAAAATGAATAGTTTCCATTTCATCCACTGCAAAAACATTTTTAAAACCTACATTTTCAAACATGAGTTTTAGATTCGGATCTTCGAGGCGTCCGCTGTTTGTTCTGGGAACTATCAGATTTTTTATTTTATGCCTTAATGGTAGAAGGGTTTCAAAAAGTATGTGATCCTGGTGATTGTGAGTTATTAAAACATAATCGATTGAATCCGGTAAATGAGAATCGGAGAAGTGATCAACTTCACACTCATAACCATAATAACTTATAAGTGGATCAACTAAAATGCTTATGTCTTTTGTTTCCACTAATATACAGGCATGTCCGAAATATCGCATCCTGATTTTATCTCCTGTGTATTTTTCATAAACCGGCGCGGGCTTTTCATTAAAGAATGTCTCAAATAGTGATTCGTCAGATTCGGCAATCCCCAGTATGGATTTGATATAGCTAAGAGGCTGAGGCTCTCTTTTCATTTTTGCCAAAGCATCAATTCCAGGATGTTTGAAAGGAATCTCAAGATGCAAAACATTCGGATCGTTTTCCAACCGGGGAGTGCTTAATACAAATGGGCGCTCATCATTTTCCGTAATCCAAAAAGCCATGCTTTGAGATTCTTCGTTGTAAAAATCACTTTTATAGAGCAGGGATTCGAAGAACCTGAAACCGGGCGTGTTATGCCTGTCGTAAAATAATTCCACATAACCCTTTAAAATTTCAGGCACCTTATTATAGAGATCTTCCAGGCCAAAACCTTTAGCCTCTGCCGCCAGCATTTTATCCAACTCTTTAATAGCTTTAGCAAATTGGATCTGCTTATCATGCTTCTTTATTGATTTTTTTTGCAGCGCTTCCACTTCATCAAGGCGGCCGCCGCCAAAGTCCATAAACGGGCCGCCTTTCATTTTAGGATTCAGGCACGCTTCGGCATGTATCGAAGGAGCCATTAAATAGGATTCGATTATTGTTAAATGCCTTCCTGTAATATTCATCGCCGCCGTTGCCGGAGAAACCAAATGACTCCATGCGTACCAGTTATCTACCAGGGGTTCCATAACAACGTTTGGCTTCAGGTACATTTTTTTTTCACTCATGTTTGATAAACTTTTGTAGTTAATAATATTTTTTTTGAAATGATTTGAATAATAGTTTGCGGATGCTTATAAATAAAAAAATGATTCCCTGGTAAACGCTTAAAATCGACAAGGTGTGTGGTTTCATTTTGCCACAGATCAATATCGGGCTTTTCCATATCCTCTGAAGTACCGGTAATTACTGTTATAGGGATATCCAATGGTTCGCCATCCTGATAAATATAATTTTCACTCGCCATAAAGTCAGAACGAATAATAGGCTCATAATAGTCTAATAATTCTTCATTTTGTAAAATCTCATCAGGGATGCCCTCCAAATCTTTTAATTCCTGAATAAATTCCTCTTTTTGAAGCAGATGTCTCTTTTTCTCAGTTCTTGCTATGGAAGATGGGCCTGTAGTGCCGGAAATAAAAAGATGAGCGGGGAGCTGATGGTTATTTTCGACCAATTTTTTTGTAAGTAAATAGGTCATAAGCCCACCAAGGCTATGTCCATAAATTGCATAGCTATCTCCGTTCAATAGTGGCAGGATATTATTGTAAATATCATCTGTTAGGGCAGTAGTATCGTTTAATAATGGCTCCCTGATTCGCGCCCCTCTTCCAGGATATTCCAGGCTTATAAAATTCAGGAAAGAAGGAGCATATTCTTTAAGTTGCCTGTAGGAGTACTTATTTCCTCCTGCGAAAGGCAGGCAAAATATATTTGATCTTGAACTCATTAAAATTTTTGAATACTAAAAATAATTTGCAACTGTAGTTTTTCTTTTTTCAGAGGATATATGTAACGTGGATAAATGATAATTACTTTTTATCCAGTATTGAATTGGATAGCTTCCGGCAATTAATAAATGAATTTCTGAAATTCCTTACTTCTTCAGGAAACTTGTGGTTTGTTATGATTGGATTGATTTAAAAATATATTTTAATATTTTTAATTTTAAGGCGTGGTTCTTAAGATATTGAGTAAGTTTTTTAGTTTAAACTTCTTAAAAACTTAAACATAACGGTTAAACAAATATATTGATTAAGAAATAAAAACTAAAATATTTATGGGTTAAATTTTTCGCAATATAAAAAGCTGAAGACAAGTGAAACGCAGAATAGTGTTTTCAAAACATGGATTTTGGCGATTATGAGATAGTTATTTCATGCATTATTATTTCAGGAAACTCCAGGTCACAACAGAGGTGAGAAATATATTTTTCTTCGAAATTTATTTTATGCAAATACCAATGCTTATTGTTCCATATAATAGTGTGATCGCTAATCTTTATTTCTTTTAAGGATACTTGCAAACCCGTACCAATGGCTTTGAGAAAGGATTCTTTTTGCGTCCACAGATTATAAAAAGCGTACATCTTATCGGCTGAACTGCCAATAGATTTTAACTCTTTCTCCGAAAATTGTGTGTTGAAATCTTTCAGTTGAATACTTTTAATTTCTTCGATATCCAAGCCCACTTTTTGATCCACACTTATGCCACACAAAATGTATTTTCCTGAATGAGAAATATTAAAATCTATGCGATCGTCAAAATACGGCCTTTTATACTTTGTAAATTTTAACTGACCGATCGCGTAATGGTTTATATCTAAAAATTTTAATGACCGTTGCAGCAATATTTTCGCAAGAAGGGCTCGTTGCCTGTCTTCCCATCTTCTAAATTTCAATATTTGGTCCTCAAAATTTACCGGAAGTTGACGAAGCAAATTTTCAAAGGATTGAACATCCATTCTTTTAGTAAATGTGCAGTAGAAAATATCAACCATTAAATAGTCAAAAGCATTTCTTTTCTTACAACTTCGTGTTGTAGTTTATCATTATTTAGACAGTTAGCCGCGAAGGCAGAAAGTATTTTATCAATGGAAAGATGATTTTCAGCATATTGTCTCGCATTAATTTCTAATTGCTTATGCGTATTGGAAATAGCATAGTGAATGGAAGCGTTCAACGCTTCCTGGTTTTCAGGTTCAATCAGAATTCCTGTTTTTGATTTATTAATTACTTCATACAAACTGGATCCAGGGCTGGCCGTTACAATAGCCAAACCACCAACTGCCAATATAGTGCTCAACTTTGAAGGCATAGTAAGATCACTCGCTCCATTTTTTTGAAGAATTAAATGAGCATTGGCCACATTTAAAAGTGAATTCAAATTTTCAACAGGTTGCAAATGAATAAAAATTACATTCTGCAATTTCATATCCTTACTCATTTCGATGAGATCTTCTTTGTAAGGTCCGGAGCCGCAAATCACAAATTTCAAATCCGGTACATTTTGGAAATGTTTGGCAGCATGCAGAATCGCTTCAAGTCCCTGTTTCTCACCGATAGCACCGGAATAAAGAATAATCCGGTCTTCAGCTTTTAAACCAAATAAGGCTTTTAGCTTTTGTTTATTATATAAAGGATAGAAGTTTTCAATATCAACCCAGTTAGGCAGGAAAAATATTTCTTTATCACACTTAATTTTAATATTCCTGATCATACCAGCAGAAATAGAACTGATATGATCTGCACGATTTAAAATAAATTTTTCTACCCCGAATAATAATTTGAAAAAGGATTTTGAATTGATAATCTTTAAATTTTGAGCGACTTCTATTTGTAAATCCTGGATGTGGTATAATAGTTTTGCTCCTTTTATTTTTTTATATAAAAAGGCATGAAGTCCTAAATGAAAAGGTGGTGCAACTGTAAATACAAAATCATATTTTCTTTTAAACAGTGTTCCCAAAACTACGAATGAAGACGAAAACAAAAATGTGAACTCGGAAAGTATTCTTTTTAGGCCACTTGGCTTTTTAGGTACATAGTGCGGACAACGTATTACAGTCACGGGATTCTGCAGATTTTTGCCGACTTGATTTATTTCTTTTTTATACCAAAAAGACCCTTTGCGGTGCGAATCCAAAATCTGCCATTGAGGATAGTAAGGATAGGTAGTTATAACGAAACATTCATAACCATGTTTAGAAAGCCAGTGAATCATTTCACCGCTATATTTTCCAATACCAGTTTGCTCCGGAGAGAAGTTACCCCCGATAAATAGTATTCTTTTCTTAATACTGTTCATTCTGATGAATTATTTTAAATAATCTTTTATTGTAAAGGAATTCAAAGGATCCAGCTACTCAGCAGAATTTCATTATGCAGCAACTAAAAAAGGCAAAGGCGATTTGCAAATTCTATAAAATGTTAAGCGGAACATTATAGTTAGCAGTTTTAACGAATGATCTCTAAAACAGTTGCCATTAAAATCTTTTAAACAGCTCTATACTACCTTAATTTGATCATTTTAGTTGTTCCTGCATTTTTTTCTCCGATAATCACTTTATAGTAATAATTGCCAGGCGCAGCATTAGAAGCATTCCAGTCAACCTGGTATACTCCCGGTGATTTTACTTCATTTACCAACTCATCAACTTTAATACCAATCGCATTATATATTAAGATTCGCACCGGTGCTTTCTCCGAAATTTCATATTTAATATTAGTTCCTGTAGAAAATGGATTTGGGAAATTCTGATAGGCCTGGTTTTGTGCGGGCCACAATTCGAAACTGATGATATTTGAATACACGAACTTACCATCGATATCAATAATTTTTAAGCGGTAATAGTTGAGTCCTTTTAAAGGATCTAAATCGTTCAGGCGGTAATAATTAGTTGCCGCCTGTAGAGCGCTTACCGGTACAAAACCAATTTTATTCCAACTGCTATCACTCATCCTTTCAATATCAAACCCTTTCATATTGGTCTCATTGGTTGTCTGCCAAAGTAAAGATACTTGTTGATTTTGCACACTTCCGGAAAATGATAGCAAATTTAATGGCAAGGAAGAGGTACCCACTGACACGACCATGGTATCTATAGCCTGGGCGCCTTGATTATCAGTAACTACTAATGCAAATGCATAACTACCTTGTACCATTCCGGTAATGGAAGTTACAGGACTATTTGGCGCAGTGATAATACCGGCTGCCGGCCCCGCAATTTTAATCCATGAATAACTTACAACCGTCCCATCTGGATCACTGCCAATTCCGGATAACCTGGTGGTATTTTTGGGTAAAATAATAACCTGATCCAGGCCAGCAAAAGAGGATGGCGGCATATTAGGTGGAACGATCACAGCAACCTGAATAGTATCCTTTGCGACTGCGCCGCTATTATCAGTGACCATAAATTGAAAAGTATAAACCCCCAGTCCTAATCCTGTAACATCAGTTACAGGTGAAGACGGATTAACAAAGCTACAGGTAGATGGAGCAGATATTACAGACCAGGAATAGGCGGTAATACTGCCGTCAGGATCAACAGCAGTTCCCGCTAAAGACGCAATAGATGCGGGAGTAATGATGGTCATATCATTCCCTGCGTTTGCAGTTGGAGGCATATTGGCAATTGAATTTACAGTGACCTGAATAGTGTCTTTGCCGATGGCTCCATTATTGTCAGTAACATTAAGCTCAAAATTATATACTCCCGCAACCAATCCTGAAATGTCTGTTATCGGAGAGACTGAGTTCACGATATTAAACGTAGCAGGGCCTGAAATTTTGGTCCAGCGATATCCGGTAACAGTTCCATCAATATCTCCACCGCTACCGGCAAGTGTCACGACACTAAG
>JALZAJ010000145.1 GCA_030948465.1 Bacteroidota bacterium | reverse complement strand
CAAAATAATCAATCACAACATTCGAATCCATTAAAAATCCCTGTTCCATTCTTCTCTTGATTTTTTTACATAGTCCTGTAGATTGTCAGCTTCTTCTACAGTAAGAATTTGTTTAAAGTCAGCCATCTTTTTTGCAGGGATCTTTGTTTGTGTTAGTTCATCAAGAGGATAATACATCACTTCAATTTCTTTACCAACATAATTTTCAGGTATAGATAAATGTATGTCCGTATCGGTGGGAATAATTGTTGTCCGTATCATATCTATTTTTTACTGAATCAAAATTACTTAAAAGTACATCAAATGCTGATGGATATTTCCAGAGCTTACGGGCTGGCGTTTTAAATGTTTAAGGTTAAAAGATTTTATCTTTGCACATGCCTCGCAACAACTACCAATTAGAAAAATTCAATAAAGAATATTCACGCTTAAACGAGCAACAAAAGAAAGCTGTTGACACCATCGAAGGACCCGTAATGGTCATCGCCGGTCCGGGCACTGGGAAGACACAAATCCTTTCTGCACGCATTGGAAAAATATTACTGGATACGGATACGCAGCCGCAAAATATTCTTTGCCTTACTTATACGGATGCCGGCGTTATCGCTATGCGCAAGCGCATTTTGGAGTTCATCGGCGCCGATGCATACAAGGTGAATATCTACACGTTTCATGCTTTTTGTAATGATGTGATACAGGATAATCTTAGCCTCTTTGAAAAGACATCGCTAGATCCTGTTTCTGATTTGCAGCGCATCGATCTGTTTAAACAGCTCATTGATTCTTTCCCAAAAAATCACCCGCTGAAACGCTATCGCGGCGATGTGTATTACGAGATCAATAACCTGCAATCTTTATTCAGTACTATGAAGAAAGAAGCCTGGGCTCCCATATTTATTAATGAACGAATCGACGAGTACATACAATCTTTGCCCGGGCGAAGTGAATATTTTGCAAAGCGAGCTACTCTCAATTTTAAAAAAGGAGATGTGCGTACGGATAAAATTGAGGAGGAAATGGTTCGTATGGAAAAGCTGCGTGCGGCGGTAAACGAATTTGAAAATTTTCAGCGGCTCATGCGCAAAAACAATCTGTACGACTTTGATGATATGATCAACTGGGTAATAAAGGCCTTCGAAGAAAATCCCAATTTATTGCTGCGATACCAGGAACAGTTTTTATACATTCTGGTAGATGAGTTCCAGGATACCAGTGGTACGCAAAACCGGCTGGTTGAGCTTCTCATTAATTATTGGGACCAGCCTAATGTATTCGTTGTTGGCGATGATGACCAGAGCATTTATCGTTTCCAGGGAGCAAACGTGGAGAACATGCTGCGGTTTGCAAAAAATTATGAAAACGATTTACTAACGGTAGTGCTTACCCACAATTACCGCTCCGTGCAATCCATACTGGATGTTTCAAAAACGATCATTGACAAAAATGGCGATCGCTTAATAAGGCGCATCCCTGCCTTAAGCAAAGTACTTTCATCGTCTAATGAAAAAATAAAACACCTTACCCATAAGCCGGTCATTCATAATTATGAAACACAGCGGCATGAAATGATAGGCATTGCGCAAGAGGTTCAAAGAATTTTAGCCGGCGGCGTTGACCCAAAAAAAATTGGCATTATTTATAAAGAAAATAAATATGGCGAAGAGCTGGCGCAATATTTCAAGCTCCTGAAAATTCCTTACTACAACAAGCGCAGTGTAAATATTCTCAACATTCCTTTTGCAAAAAAAATAATTACTATTTTAAAATACCTCGCCACGGAACATGATATTCCATGCGGCGGCGATGAATTGCTCTTTGAAATATTGCATTATGACTGGTTCGGTATTCCACCAATAGAAATTGCAAGAGTAAGCATTGAGGTGGCAGACAGGCTATACACAAAGGATAAAACTTCCATAAGAAAACTACTGTGTGAAAGAAGTAAGCAACCTGTAAGAGACCTGTTTAGCCAGAGCATGAATGAAAGACTTAAGAAAGCGACTGAAGCCATGGAAGCACTTATCTCAAAAGTGCCAAATCTTACTCTGCAGGGTTTGTTTGAATGCATTATCCGGGAGACAGGCATATTGAGCTATATTATGCAAAGCAATGAAAAGATATGGCTGTTGCAGGTGCTTACAGGACTGTTTGATTTTATTAAAGAAGAAACGCATCGCAATCCCAGTCTTGATTTGAAACAATTAACCAGGTTATTTGACCTGATGCAAAGTGAGGAACTTTCATTACCATTGGTTGAGGTAAGCGGTAATGATAAAGGCGTAAACTTATTGACAGCGCATGGGTCCAAAGGTCTTGAATTTGAATACGTTTTTTTCACCGGCTGCAATTCGACACTATGGGAGAAAAAGAAAAACCCTAACCGCGGATATAAATTTCCTGATAATATTTTTACACCTCTTTTACCCGACAGGGAAGAAGAAACCGATGCTTCCGCAGAAGAATTGCGGCGGCTTTTTTATGTAGCGCTCACACGTGCGGAACAAAATTTATTTATCTCTTATTGTTGCTTTAAAAATGATGGAAAAGAACTGGAGCCATCGATGTTCATTGCTGAAATTTTAGACGAGCATGAGCTGGAAATGGAAAAAGTTTTTGTGGACCCCGCCACGGAAGCTGCATTCCATGTATTGCATCTGCAACAGGAATCAAAGCCCGAAATTGAAAAAATTGAAAAGGAATTTATTACCGTTTTGCTCGAAAGATTTGTGATGAATGTAACTGCTTTAAATAATTATTTAAAGTGCCCGCTGGAATTTTATTTTAAAAGCCTGATCCGTATTCCTTCACCAAAAAATGAAGCAACTGAGTTCGGTTCTGCTGTGCACTATGCATTGGAACAACTGTTTAAAAAAATGCAGGATAATAAAAATATTTTTCCTTCAAAAGATGAATTTATAGAAGACTTCAATTGGTATATGCATCGTAACCGCGAAAGTTTTACTAAAGAACAATATGCAAGAAGGCTGGAGTATGGAGAAGATGTGCTCACCCACTATTATAAAAAATACATTTATAGCTGGAACAAAATCGTGGCAACTGAAAGAAATATAAAAAATATTGTGGTAAATGGAGTGCCAATAAAAGGAAAGCTTGATAAGCTTGAATTTAATGGTAAAGAAGTAAACGTAGTGGATTATAAAACAGGCAGTGTAGATAATGCCCGGGATAAATTAAAACCGCCTCAGGAAAAGATTCCTAACGGTGGCGACTACTGGCGTCAAGCTGTGTTTTATAAAATATTGCTGGACAATTATACGCGTGACTGGTTGGCTGTTAGCAGTGAATTTGATTTTATCGAGCCGGATAAAAGGAAGTTTTACCGGAAGGAAAAAATTTACATAACGCCTGAGGATATTACCACCGTGAAGCAGCAAATAAAAATAGTGTGGGATAAAATACAGCAATACGATTTTTATACCGGCTGTGGTAAACCGGATTGCCATTGGTGTGAGTTTGTAAAAACCAACAACATGGCCGTTGCCTTACACGAAATTTCAGAGGAAGCAGAACAGGAGATTTAAAGGTATTTTAGGAGGAATAAAAATCTTTATCAGTTCAAAGCTATTATGTTTGCTTTTTTTCTGAAAAATGAACATTCGAAATTTACTTGTCTTTTTTGCCGCTGTCAGCCTTATTTATTTATTCTCAATCATTGGCAGCAGTTGTGCCCAGATAGTTGCTCCGACCGGGGGCCCGAGAGATTCACTTCCTCCTGTATTATTGGATGCGAGCCCGCCAAACCGCACTACCCATTTTACAGGCAACCGCATTACACTGAATTTTGATGAGTATATTCAATTGCAAAATGTGCAGCAAAGTTTATTAGTATCTCCCACTCCCAAATTGAACCCTGACATTAATTATAAGCTAAAAGTGGTTTCTATAAAAATTCGTGATACACTGGAACCTAATACCACCTACAGTATAGACCTGGGCAATGCTATACAGGACATAAATGAAAATAATCCCTACCGCAATTTCAAATATGTATTTTCAACAGGTTCATACATTGATTCGTTGCAGTTTTCGGGGAAGTTGCTGCTGGCTCAAACCGGAAAAGCAGACAGTACATTAATTGTTATGCTTTATAATAACCTTGACGATTCCGCTGTTTTAAAAAAGAAACCTAAATACATTGCAAGGCTGGATTCTTCCGGAAATTTTAAGTTCACCAATCTCGCCGGTGGCACCTATCATGTGTTTGGGCTTAAAGATGAAAGCGGCCAGAAATATTATAACAATAAAACGGAATTATTTGCCTTTGCAGATAGCCCGGTCGTAGTAAATAGCCACACCAACCCGGTAGATTTATTTGCCTATGCCGAAGAAAAACCGGCCGTTAAAACTTCGTCTTCCGGAACCAAAGCTGCGGATAAAAAACTTACCGTTACTGCATCCTTAAATAACGGCCTCCAGGATATATTGACGCCTCTTATTCTTACATTTAATAACAAGCTCAAGAACTTCGACAGCGCTAAAATAAAATTAACCGACACTCTTTTTAATCCATATAAACCCGCGTTGGTCGCACTTGACAGTACCGGTAAAAAAATAACCATACAGCATACGTGGCAGGAAAATACTGACTACCGCCTAATTATACCGGTTGATTTCGCCACAGATACGCTGGGAACTGCCTTGTTAAAACCAGATACTCTTCGCTTTAAAACAAAAAAAGAAGGAGATTACGGCATTTTAAAATTTAATTTCACTAACCTCAAAAAATTTAAAAATCCCGTGCTGCAATTTGTATCGAATAATGAAGTGGTAAATTCGTATCCTTTACCCGCTGCACAATTAAGTATTCCTCTTTTTAATCCCGGCGATTACGAACTAAGAATTCTTGATGACACTAACGGGAATGGAAAATGGGATCCAGGAAATTACGAATTGAAAAAACAACCCGAAAAAGTGTATAGTATTTCGCAGAAAATAAATATAAGAGCGAACTGGGAAAATGAAAAGGATATCATTTTATAACCGGTTTAGAATATCTTTTCTTGTCAAAAATTTTTCATTACCACGAATTAAAAAATCAGGATTAATAAAACTAATCCAATACCTCATACACCATTAACGATTGAGTTTTATTTTTCATTTTTACCTGTTCCACCGGTGCACAAATAAATGACTCCTTTACCTTATGCCACGAATTTTCCGAAATGAGGATTTGCCCTGCTTTGGCGGCGTCCTGCAACCTCTGGGCTGTGTTTACCACATCCCCAATTACTGTATAATCAAGCCTGCGAAGCTTTGCAGAGCCAATATTCCCTGATATCATTTTGCCACTGCCAATACCAATAGAAACTCTCGGTAGAAAGGATACGACCTCCGATTGTTTAGGAAACTCTTCCAGATGCTTGCGTACAGCAAGGCTTGCATCGATAGCGCGGTCAAGATGAAAATCCCCTTTGAAAACCGCAAGGATCGCATCGCCAATAAACTTATCGATGTATCCGTCCTGAGTTATGATCTCGTTTACCATTACATCAAAATATTTATTGAGTAGCCGCACCACCGCATCGGCAGGCTCCGTTTCAGTAATGGCAGTAAACCCGCAAATATCAATAAATGCGACTGTTGCTTCCACTTCTTCATTTGCCATTAGCTGCGATTCAAATTCACGGCCGTTCATGAAGTTTAAAACGGTTTTGTCAACATACATTTTAAGAATGTTATTCTCTTTAATTGCATCCAATGTTTTATGCAACTGGGAAACATATTCCAGCGTTTTTTGTATTGTAATCCCGAGATCTTCAAAATTTACCGGCTTACACACAAAGTCAAACGCGCCGCGGTTCATGGCCGTTCTTATATTTTCCATGTCGCCATAAGCCGAAACAATTACGGACTTGGTGAGATAATTTAATTCGTTTATCCTGGTCAGCAAAGTGAGCCCGTCCATTTCAGGCATATTTATATCACTCAGTAAAACTTCAATTTCGGGATCCTCTTCCAGTTTTTGAAGCGCTTCTCTTCCATTCGCAGCAAAAATGAATTCATACTTATGCTCCCTTATCTCCTTCCGGAACTTTTGTTTTATAAGTATCTCCAAATCCGGCTCATCATCAGCTACTAATATTTTTGCCATTTATTTTTGTATTTAATTTTTCTTTCAAAAGCGTAAAGTCAATTGGTTTGGTCAAAAAATCGTCTGCTCCCAAAGACATGGCCTGGTTATAATTTTCCGCATCGCCGTATGCGGTTATCATCATTACAATAGGCGGCGGATTCTCATATTTTTGCTTGATCATTTTTAATAACTGAAGCCCGCTCATCCCCGGCATATTTATGTCAGATAAAATAAGGACTGCTTCATGCGTGTGCTTATCAAGATAATACAAAGCATCTTCTCCGGAACTGGCAAAAAAGAAGTCAATCTTTTTATCCCGGATCTCTTTTCTGAAACGCTGCTGGAATAAAGTTTCCATGTCTGTTTCGTCATCAACCACTAAAATGTTCATTTTAATATTTTTTATTTTTTGAAAATTGAAGCTGCTGGCCTATGCCGGCAGATCAACTATAAATTCTGCATACTCGCCTTCCTTTGTATCAACTTTTATATCACCGGCATGTCCCTGGGTTATAATGTCATAACTCAGCGACAAGCCTAATCCTGTTCCCTGGCCTGATGGCTTAGTGGTAAAAAACGGCTGAAAAATTTTCTCCAGCGCTTTCTCCGGAATTCCCATGCCATTATCTTTTACCCGAATTTCGATCTTGCTATTTAATTTTTTTGTACAAACCGTTACGGTTGGTTTATAATCACCGTTTTCAAGCTTTTTTCTTTCAGAAACTGCATAAAATGCGTTGGTAAACAAATTTAAAAATGCCCGCCCAACATCCTGCGGAATAACATTGATTTTTTCTATTTTTTCGTCAAAATGTGTTTCCATAGTCGCGTTAAACGATTTGTCTTTCGCCCTTAAACCATGGTAGCTCAGTCTTAAATATTCATCTGCAAGGGCATTGATATCAGTCATTTCTTTTTGGCCGTTGCTGCTTCGGGAATGCTGCAACATTCCTTTTACTATAGCATCCGCCCGCTTGCCATGCGTAATAATTTTTTTTTCATTATCCTTGATATTATCGGCAATGGACACGGCCTCCTGCGTGTTGCCTGCGACAAGCTCATTTTTCATTTCTTCTATAAGTTCGGAATTTATTTCTGAAAAGTTATTTACGAAATTTAAGGGATTTTGAATTTCATGGGCAATACCTGCAGTAAGCTCACCTAACGAGGCCATTTTCTCAGAATGTATCAATTGGTTTTGTGTTGCCTTAAGTTCGAGAAGCGTATGTTCTAATTCTTCCTTTTGCTGCATAATTTCCGCTGTACGTTGCGCCACTATTACTTCCAGTTCGTCTTTTTGGGCGGCTATAAATCTGCTTCGTTCTTCCTCCTGAAGCGTCTTCTGACGTTCTTTTTCAAGGGCTTTAATTTGCTTGTTTGATCTTATCAACATCACAACCATCAAGGTTACCGCAGCTACAAAAGCAAATCCAAAAATAGGTTCTACCTTTTTATATGCCGTCGTAAAAAAGATCTCAAGAATGTTGCTGAGAAAAGTCAAGATAATTAGTGGGGTTATAGCAACTAACACCGAACGGATATGTTCGAATACAGGCAGTTTCAGGGAAATATATAGCGTGCCGAGAAGTAAAAGATCCCAAAATAACCGGGAACTATTTCCTTTTATAAAAATAATATTAAGAACAAATAATGCAGCTACAACATAAAGTGACCATTTGAAAACCTGATCCCACGACGGATCAGGGGAAAAATTTTTCGTGATTTTTCGCAAATACCTGATAAGAAAAAAAAGAAGTATAGGTTCAAACGACATAAAAAATTCGATAAAACGGTTACTGCATTTATTATATTAATATAGTTTAAGTTAAAGGATTATCCTTTCAAAAACAACTTCACTTATTATTCTTTGGAGATTAATGTTGAAATAATAAATTCGTTTTAAACAGGCCAGAGGTCAGCAAGGTAATTCAATAATAAATTCTGCAAATTCATTTTCCACCGTTTCTATTTTAATCTCGCCGCCATGCGCTTTAATAATATCATAACTTAATGATAATCCCAGTCCCGTACCTTGCCCCGTGGGTTTGGTAGTAAAAAATGGCTGATAAATTTTATCGATCACTTTCTTCGAAATCCCGAAGCCATTGTCTTTTATCCTTATTTCTACCCGGCAGCTTCCCGGTATAATCGTTATTTTTTTTGTAGTAACTGTTACCAGGGGTTCGTAGTGAACTCCATTTGCACCTTCCGAATCACTGCCGGCCTCGAAAGCCCTGCTTTTTTCCATTACAGCATAAAAGGCATTATTGAATAAGTTTAATAATACACGGCCAATATCCTGAGAAATGATATTTATTTTTCCTTCCGGCAACGAAAGCTTTTGGTCGAAATTTGTTTTATAATTTGCATTGAACGCTTTATCCTTCGCCCTCAGCCCGTGATAACTTAATCTTAAATATTCATCGGCCAGGGCATTTATATCAGTCAATTCCTTTTGTCCTGCGCTTGTTCTGGAATGGTGCAGCATGCCTTTTACTATCGCATCGGCCCGTTTGCCATGATGCGTTATTTTTTCCTGGTTCTCTTTAATGTTTTCAGCAATACTTATCGCCTCTTTATCATTTCCTGCATTGAGTTCGTTTGTCATTTCTTCTATCAACTCGGAATTTACTTCCGAAAAATTGTTTACAAAATTCAATGGATTTTGAATTTCATGCGCAATACCAGCCGTAAGTTCACCAAGGGAAGCCATTTTTTCTGATTGGATTAATTGCACCTGGGTAGATTTCAATTCCAGTAAGGTATTATTCAGCCTGGCATTTGTCTCCGATAAGGTTTGATTATTTGCGTCAAGTTCTGTTCTCGCCTTCGAGAGATCATCTACCATATTATTAAAAGCTTTCCCTAACTCCCCGATCTCATCGTTTGGAATTTTTTTTACTTTTTGATTCAAATCTCCTTCCCCAACCCGCTTTGCAGCATCTCTCAATTCTAACACAGGAATGGAAATATTTCTCGCCAGCACCAGTCCCAATAAAATGCCCACTGCCAGTACAACTCCGCTTACTTCAAGGGATTCCATCCTGATCTTTTTTTTGCTTTCGTTTATTCCTTTTGTATTAAATGCCAATAAGATGGCTCCGGACATGGCCGGTGTTCTAAACGGTCCGCTTTTTACAACTATTGAATTGCCGGATTGTATATTGGGATCAGGATGCTCCTGCTCGGGATATGTTTTAAAAATAGTTTTTTTGATTTGAAAACTTCGATGGCCACCGTTCCAAACAGTATCGTATTGAAGCATGCTTACAAATTGAAGACGGGGATCATCTTTTACAAATTCCATCGCCGTTTGCACTCCTTCAAAATTTTGCTCGGTGATAGCGATCCTTACGCCTAAGGCGACTGTGTTGGCAAGATTCTGAATTTCAGTGTTATAGTTTTTTATAAGCAGCAAGCCCTGCTGCCGCGGAAAGTAATAAAGGGTAAAAAAAGAAAACATGATAACTACCGCAAGTACCGTAAGCCAAATCTTTGTTTTAAGATTTATCGACATGAGCTATACCTGTTGACTTTAGTTAAGAAAGAAGGCAATTTACGCAGGTTGAGGTTAAAGGAAATTCTTTTATTAAAATACTTGTTGCCCGTCTATAATAATGGACTTTACTTCGGGGGCATTTATTGGCTTATCCAGTATGCCAATGGCCCCGGGATTATCGGCAATAAAATTTTCCAGTTCTCCCACAGAACTAAAAAAACTGGGGGCGGCAGCTTTTCCCTGGAAAACCAATGCCAGCCAAAATTTATTCAGCTCATCGCCGCTCATGTCATAGATCTTTGAAGAAGTGGCTTTGCCGATATCTGTATTTGTTTTCATCAATGCAATAATGATTCTCCTGCCATTTTTCCATCGTTGTTTTTCTCCCATAAAAATGGATTTTAATTCCGCCAATTTCATTTCTGACGGAACTCCGGATTGATTGCCTACAGCAGCCAAAGTTGTCTGTTGTGATTTAACTGACAAGGTTCCTGCTTCCAACAGCAGGATCAATAAAAGCCGGTATACCAATGAATGTTTCAATAATTTATGTAGAAATTTCTGTTTCATTTTAAAATCCTATTGCAAATTGCGCTGTTACTTTATTGGTATTATTTAAAAGCTCGGAATGCTGATACTGGTATTCCAGTTTTATTACTGCGAGGTAGTTTATTTCATACCGGATTCCTGCTACAATGGAGGTCGTATTATTTTTATCATAAAAAAGTTCACCCGGCTGATAATGAATATCATCAAAACGTACATAGGGAGTTAGTTTCTCAGTTGCCCTGTAACCCGTATAAATGTAAGATGCCAGCGTTGTTTTAGTGCCAGTCGTGTCAGTGTGATTTAAGCCTGCTGTGCTTTCCGCGAGCAATTCTAGTTTCTTTCCAAACCGGGAAACCGAAGCGGTAAATAAATGCTGCTTCACTTTCCAGTTTATGATCTTTTCATGAACGTTAGCGCCCTTTGCCACTACATCGTAATACCACGATGCGCCAAAGCGCCACTTGTCTGCAGGTTTAATATAAATAGCAGTCGTTATAGATTTATTTTTATCATTATCGATAATTTCAGAAGAGCCCAGGCCATTGCCGATGAATACATCGTATCCAAATTTTACTTTACTTAGGTCGTGCCCATGTACTCCAATGCCCACCGTATGCAACGGAATAATGTTTGCTGCAAACAGCAATGGCCTTTCTATGGTAGGAAAGAAAACCCTTCCATGATGGTACGTATCGTTCCAGTAATTTATAGGAGTATGGATTTTGCCCATTATCAAACTGTTATTTCCCTTAATGTTATAATTGATTATAACCCTTTCAATACTTACCGAAAAGTCAGTGGGCGATGATGGAGTGTATTTGAAAACACTTTCTCCGAGAAAAGATATCCGGTCATTAATAACCGAAGTAATAAACAGGTCCTGCTCACCAAAACCAAAGGAAATTTTATCCTGATCGTAAGTGCTGAGCACATCAATAAATCCCTTTATTTGGGTGTTCTGGCCAAGCGATACCTTAGCGGCGAATAAGAACAGCCCGGTAAAAAAAAGAAAATATTTCATAATTGAAAACAAGGCTTGCTATACTTAATATCCATTCTTTCAGATAAAAGACATATTTAAAACATGTGAGTCAAAATTAAAATATTTCGATGTAAATTAATTCTGTTTCGTGGGCAACGTTATAATAAACTCAGTGTATTCTCCTTCTTTCGTATCCACTTTCATCTCTCCTCCATGCCCTTTTGAAATAATATCAAAACTTAAGGAGAGTCCAAGTCCGGTTCCCTTTCCTGACGGCTTCGTAGTAAAGAATGGCATAAATATTTTATCCATCACTTTCTCAGAAATTCCCAAGCCATTATCTCTCACCCTGATCTCAACTTTGCCCGGTAACTTTTTGGTAGCCACTGATACCGTCGGTTCATATCCGGGAATATTTAATTCCTTTTTCTCTGTAACCGCATAAAATGCGTTGTTGTAGAGATTTAGTAAAACCCGGCCTGTCTCCTGGGGGATAATATTTATTTTGTTGATGGTTTCATCGAAATCGGTTTTCATGGTGGCATTAAACGATTTGTCTTTCGCCCGCAAACCGTGATAACTCAATCGTAAATATTCAAGAGCGAGGGCATTAATATCTACAAGTTCCTTTTCGCCTCCCGTACTTCGCGAGTGCTGGAGCATGCCCTTAACTATATCATCAGCACGCTTGCCATGGTGTTGTATTTTTTCAAGATTCTCGGTTAAAGAATTTATAAGGAGGGTAATGTTTTGTTTTCCTGTTTCTGACAAGGTCTCATTATCGAGATGCTCTTTCATTTCATTGATAAGCTCATTGTTCAATTCAGAAAAATTGTTTACAAAGTTCAACGGATTTTGTATCTCGTGGGCAATGCCGGCGGTAAGTTCGCCAAGTGACGCCATCTTTTCTTTTTGTATCAATTGCAGTTGGGTGGCTTTAAGATCAGTAAGCGACGCCTGGAGTGCTTCCTTTTGATCTGATAATTCTGCGGTTCTTTCTTTCACCCGTTTTTCAAGTAATTCATTTTGCTGCTTAAGAGCGTTTTGTTGGCGCTCATTAAGCTGCTGCATTTCCTTATGGTGCTGGATCTTTTTACGCTGGCTGGTTATGAAGGAAATAAGAAAGCTCGTAAAAAGCAATACCATGGCGGAAATACCAATGATGACCCGCATCTCAGTATTAATTTGCAACAGGTACATAAAATGCTTTAGATATAAAAATACAAAGGAAGATATACGCAACGTTATGAATATCCCACATATTATTGGCAAGTTGAGGATTTTCTTTAATCATAGGAACGTAAAATAAAAACACAAAGAAATTGGCCACCACGTAAATAGCAAGTCCGGTAACCACCCAAAAATCTTTGGCATTCTTCATTCCTTTCACTTCTTCCCTTAACCGGGAAAGGTAATAAAGCAGGCAATAAATTAATAACAGGTATGCCTCTGTTGCAAGTAAGGTACCACTAAGATGCTCTCCGTTAAAGAAGTTTTCAAAAAAAACAAAATCTATGAGGACAAAGAAAACATACACAAGAGGAATTAGTTTTTTTACACCGGTAAAAAACGGCTGCCGGAGCAGAATAAAAAAGTAACTAAAGCAGGCAAATCGTATAACAGAATGCAGGTTATATATCGGATTATTACTTAGCGAAAAGCTATGATGATTCTTATTGAACTGTTCTATATAATCGCCGGCGATATTTAACAGCAGGGCGACGCCCAAATAAAGAATTACAGGCCTCATATAATCAGGTTGCTTTTTTCGTAACAACAAAACAAATAAGGGAATTATCAACGCCCATATTTCTGCCCAGTTAAGAATTGCTGCTAAAGCCTGCTTCATTAATATATCTGTTTCTGTGGGATTTGTAAAATAACGCATTTATGAAAATAAGACCCTATATTAGTATAAATAAAAGGATTGGTATTGAAGCGTATCCCCACCCTTTAAAAAACTTACAAAGGTTTCTAAATTCTAATTTTTTTTCTAATTTTTCAGAAAAATATATCGCCGGCCTTCACTCAATATTAGTTATGCTGCTTAACAAAATCCTGTTTCTATCATTATTGATCACATCAAGATCAACCTTCGGCTTTTCCCCAAAAGATATATCCACATATAAACGTGATGCAATAGCTTTTAACCCCATAGAAAATACTACCGGCAATCTATCCGCAGAAAGTTACGCAATCAACTTTTTGCAAAACGAGACGGGCGACCCGGTTAAAGATTATCCTCAATTAAAGCTAAGCAAGGGAAAATACGATTCACTTCTTGGAAAAAACTTTTTTGGAAAAAAGCATGTGTTG
>JALZAJ010000142.1 GCA_030948465.1 Bacteroidota bacterium | reverse complement strand
CGAAGAAATTCTTCATAAAATTCATCTTCTATTGAAGGCGCTTTGGCAACAATAAAAGTCAGGTCAGGGAAATTATTAGTCGCTTCCAGCATGAGCGGCAATTTTGCTTTTATCTCCTGTTTGCGGCTGCCGGGTAAAAGTGCAACCATGTTATGCGATTCAACAATTTCAGGATGCTCCGATTTAAAATTTTCTATAACCTGCACCAGGGGATGACCGGCGTATTCTACTTCGTAATTCCAGTTTTTATAAAATTGTTTTTCAAACGGCAAAATCACGATCATCTTGTCAACATATTTCTTTATTGATTTTACCCTGCTTTCTTTCCATGCCCATACCTGCGGTGAAATATAAAAAACGTTTCTAAAATTATTTTCCTTCGTCCATTGAGCCATTCTTAAATTAAACCCCGGGTAATCAACCAGGATAACAACATCAGGTTTATAGGTAAGAATGTCCTGTTTGCAAAACTTGAAATTCTTAAGAATGACCGGGAGATTTTTAATTACCTCAGCAAAACCCATAAAGGCAAGATCCCTGTAATGCTTTACCAGCGTAGCTCCCGCAGCCTTCATCTTATCTCCGCCCCAGCATCTTATCTCTGCATCAGCATCCAACTTTCTTATTTCATAAATAAGATTACTCCCATGAAGATCGCCCGAAGCCTCACCCGCTATTATGTAATACTTCATACCTGGTTTTAGGTTCTGAAAGTTTTAAAGATAATAAAAATGATTTCCCGGTCGAAAATTTATTGGGCATCTAAATTTATAAAAAGACGTAAGGGAAATGATCATTAAATCATTTGCTTTTGAGATTTCAGGGGAACAAAAAGTGCAGCAGGAGCATTACCAATATTTAAAGATCATGGCAATAACCGCATAAATTACCGTAAGCAAAAAAATTCCCTTCGCTGTTCTATCGCGGTGGCCATTAATGTAAATGGTAAATAAAATGGCATTGGCTAATAAGGAAACACTTATAGAAATGGTTATCAGGTTAGGATTGAATTTCATCCACTGCAGCATTTCGCTAAGGGTAAGTCCCTGGAATTTATAAAATTTAAATATCATAAACCCGATAAGCGGGGCTATAAAACCCAATGCCAGGCCAAAAATGAAATTATCTTTTTTGAATATCATTGTATCTTCCAGTTTTTCTCAAGTTCCTTTTTTAATGTGTAATTAGTAAGGTCAAATTGAACCGGAACCACACTCACGTAATTATGTTGTAAAGCCCATACATCTGTATCATCGCCTGTATCAAAATTTTTAAATTCCCCCGTAAGCCAGTAATATTTTTTGCCATGCGGATCAATGCGTTCAAAAAAATCCTCGTCATATTTTGCATAAGCCTGTTTGCAAATTTTAATACCATTTAATTCATTCAATGGTACGGATGGAATATTTACATTCAGCAAAAGATGCTTGTCCATTTTAGTATTCAGAAGGCTTTTTACTATTTTATGTACATAATATTTTGCCGCATCAAAATCAGCTTCAAAGCGGTAATCGAGCAATGAAAACCCAATGGAAGGGATGCTTTCAATAGATGCCTCCATGGCCGCACTCATGGTGCCAGAATAAATCACGTTGATCGAATGGTTTGCTCCATGATTAATTCCACTCAGGCAAATATCCGGCTTACGGTGCAATACTTTATCAACGGCGAGCTTCACACAATCAACCGGCGTGCCGCTGGTTTGCCATGTTTCCACTCCTTCAAATATATCTTCCACTTTGTTTAATCTAAGCGGAACACCAATTGTTATGGCATGTCCCATTCCGCTTTGCGGCTTGTCGGGTGCTACTACCACCACGTTGCCAAGATCTTTTACCGCTTCTATCAAATTTCGTATGCCCGGTGCCGTTATACCATCATCATTTGTTATCAGTATAATGGGTTTGTCGTCTTTAAATTCTGTCATTAAATTTTAAATATTTTATTTTACGTCAGCATAGGAAAAATACGATGATTGAAATTTCGATCTCCTGATTTTCAACGTTTGCTAAAACCACCTGAATAGCGGCCTTGCCAACTCTTCTCTAAACGGCCAGGGAATGGCAAATAGTATAAGTACTAACGCAATGCCGAAAAATATAAGACTTCTTTTGAATTTTCCCGCAGGGGTGACTGCCTTTTTTACGAATACCCTTCCTATATGTACCAGTATCCACGCCAGTATCATGAAAACCTCATGCTCCAAGGTAAAAAAGCGCAGGTTGGTATCTTTCATGTTTTCACTCAGGTGCTTTAGCCTGTCGAACCAGGCTCCGCTAAAATACAGGGCCAGACCCACCAATAACTGTATGTCCATACTTAACATGAAAAAGAAATTACCGCGGCTATCGCTTGCCGTGTATGGCTTTTTTGTAAGCAAGCCTCCTATTGAGCCGAGTACAGTCCAAAGGCCAAAAAGTAAAATAAGCCAGCGTAATAAATTATGTATTACCAGAAGAACCTGCATAATATCTATTTTTTGCAAATGTAAGGCAATTGATAGTTGTGAAGGGATTGGGAGATGACGATACTTAAGACGGTAAACATTTGCAGTCAGTGGCTAATCTGCATTATCCTGCAATGAATCCTTAATTATTTATCATTAATATTATTGCAGTTTACTGCTGTCGCTTAGCACCAGTTATTAAATTTCCGTAGCTTATTGACGTGGCACCATCTGCCGGTCGCGCCTTCTAATATTTGTGATCGGGCTTTATTAGTTCGGGAAATTGTTTCTGAAATCGTTTTATTCTTGGTAAAGATTCCATTACTACATACGGTACGTATGGATTGTTGGCAATATAATTTTGATGATAATCTTCCGCCTGCCAGAACTTTACGAACGGAACCACCTGCGCTGCGATCGGTGCATCAAATTTTTTTGAAGCATTTAACTGGTTAATATAATCTTCGGCTTCCTTTTTTTCCAGGCTGTTCCGGTAAAAAATTATCGAACGGTATTGTTCTCCCCTATCTGGTCCCTGGCCATTTACCTGGGTTGGGTCTTCAGAGCCAAAATACACTTTTAATAAAGTTGGATAGCTTACCTCCGTCGGGTCATAATACACGTTAACTGTTTCGGCGTGGCCGGTACTGCCTCTGCCAACCTGCTCGTAGGTTGGGTTTGGCTCCGTGCCCCCGGAATAACCCGATACAGCTTCTTTCACTCCTTTCACACTTTCAAATACGGCTTCCTCACACCAAAAACATCCGCCGGAAAAAGTAGCCTGACTATATTTAGAAAGTTCCTCTTTGGATAAAGTTGCTGTATGAGCGTTTTTTTGTTTGGAAGTTTTTTGCTCACAGGCAACAAAACCTACTAAGAGTATAGTAATAATAATAAAAGAAAATAAAGGTTTCATTTCGAAAAATGTTTTTATACAAAAGTCAATTATTTCAAACGCTAAAAGAAAGGCCGGCTGCGTATCGTTGTGTTCGTATGCAAACGCTAACCATAACTTGTTTAAAAGAATCTTTGCAAAATTATCGTGGCTTTCGGCTAAAGTTTCAATTAAAATTTGTGATCGGGCTTGACCAATTGCGGGTATTCTTTTTGGAAATGTTTTATTTCGGGAATAGAAACATG
>JALZAJ010000116.1 GCA_030948465.1 Bacteroidota bacterium | reverse complement strand
ATCGGCTGGGTAATTGTTTTGCCGGAGTCGATATTAATGATGCGGTTATTAGTGATCGAATTTTCTGTGAGCCTTACATTTAATTGCTGATACATCCAGATATCCTTTAAAAAATTATAACTGTTGTGCGAAAGATTGAAGGAGTTAGTAAAGGATGGTTTCAAATTTGGATTACCGATATACTGATTAAAGTAATCATTGTTATTTCTCAAGGGTTGCAATTGATTGACCGTTGGCTGTGTGGTGTTTCCGTTATAATTAAACCGTATATTTTTATTTGCTTTATAAGTGTAAGTGATATTAGCACCGGGATAAAAATTTACATAATTTCTTTTATAATCTTTATCATACGTAATATCCTTTAAATTAAAATCAGTGAATCCAAAGCCTGAACCGATGTTCACTTTAAATTTTTTATTGGCAAAATTTATTTTAAATGACGGAATGTTCTGAATAATATTTTGTTTAAACTGGTTCGATAAAGAGTCAACCACTTTATCGTATTTGTTGGAAACGGGGGAATAGATATAAGTCAGTTGATCGTTTGTGCCATAGTTGTAGGCGAGCCGATAACCGAGTTCCAAAGAATATTCTTTGCTGAGCGGTTCTGTATAAACAAGTTTGGCTGAAAGGTCCTTTGTTGACATATCATAATCTTTCATTTGGTCGAGTTGCTGGCTTCCTGCAGGAGCGCCATCAAAGTAAGACTGGTTGAGCGACTTTAAAAAGTCGGTTCCTTTGTTGTTCAATGTATTCCAGTCTGCCACAAAAGATAGTGTGCGCCTGCTTTTATTGAATTTATGTTTGAAAATTACATTTCCCGATAAAGCATATTTATCGTTGTCGGTTTGCAGATCTCTCGAGCTGGTATTTTTCAATGTGCCGTTGCTTCCCGTACTTATCGCATCTCTTATGCTGTTACTTTCGGTGTGGTAAAAATTGCTGTTGGCAGTTATCTTCAACGTATTCATGGAATCAATTTTTACATCGTAGATCCCTTTTATTTTAAAGTTGTGCCGGTTCACGTCATTATTCTCATCCGCATTTTCGTTAAGCACGGAGTCGCCTACCTGTGTTTGTGTAAATGAAATTTTATGATTGGTATATTGCTGGCTGTTGTACTTCGGTGATAAATTAAAAGATGTTTTATCATTCCATTTATTGCTGTATTGAAGGCCGGCATTCACATTCGTCATAAAGCCGTTTCTGGTATCAATATACGGTTCATCATCGCTATTGTCAGTCCATTGATAACTTACGCTGCCATTATCATCAACGTCCATAGAAAAATTATCGTCACGGCCGCCATATTTTTGTTCATCCTGCCAGCTTAAGCCATCCTGTCCCGTGTTTCCGTTTAGTAAAAAAGCAGAGAATTTTCTTTTTCCTTTAAATGATCCAAACAGCAGGTTATCATTATAGCGGTTCTCTATATGGCTTTGAGGTCCGGCAGCTACGTCTATTTTTCCGAAGTATCCGGTCTTCCGGTCTTCCTTCAATTTCAGGTTTATCGTCTTCTGTGTTTTGCCATCATCAATACCGGTAAACTCCGATTGCTCACTTTTTTTATCAAACACCTGTACTTCTTTTACGGCATCCGCACGTAAATTTTTTATAGCCATGCCGGGGTCATCGCCAAAGAATTCCTCACCATCCACTAACACTTTCTGCACCGTTTCCCCCATCGCTTTTATCTGTCCGTTTTTGTCAACCTGTATGCCTGGAAGCTTCTTCAACAATTCCTCCACATTGGCGTTGGCACTCACTTTAAAGCTATCTGCCGTGTAAACGGTAGTATCACCTTTTATCTTAATCGGGCTTCCGGTTTTTACAATCACTTCCTGCAATAATTTTGCTTTCGATATAAGGGCATAAGGCGGAAATTCCGTATCTCCTT
The DNA here is from genome assembly GCA_030948465.1 of Bacteroidota bacterium. GTDB lineage: Bacteria > Bacteroidota > Bacteroidia > Chitinophagales > Chitinophagaceae > Ginsengibacter. Next base: position 1,259 of record JALZAJ010000116.1, on the reverse strand, counting down.
TTACTTCAACATCTTCAAGTACATCTGCATAATAAGGATGCGTGGTCATCAAAATATAATTTCCCGGCTTTACATTAGCGATCAGATATTTTCCTTCGGCATTGCTTCGGGTAAATTTATAAAGAATGGAATCTTTCGGAGTCAATAAGGCGATCACGGCATTTTTAACCGGCTTTTTTTCATTGGCTTCGTTTACTGAGCCGGTAACTTTTACTAATTGTGCGTGGGAATTAAATGATAAAAAAGAGAGAGCTATGAAAAGAGTAAGAATTTTTTTCATAAACAAATGTGTTTTGGGGTGGATGGGATTGCATGCCAAAAGTGGTTAAATTATTTTCAAAAAGCTTAGGCACAATACTTAAATTTACGTTAAAGCAAAAATATGTATCGGTAAGAGTATCAATTCTTAAAATTCCATAAGGGGCAACCATAAATTTATTAACAGAAAAATATTTTGATTATGAAAGAAAAGCTTACTACCCCAAAATATGAAGAAGTAAATTTTGTTGACAGCACTAAAGCGGTATGGAATTATTCTCTTTTTACGGATGAGGATATTACGAATTTTCAAAATGGCACTCACTATAGCTTGTATAAAAAGTTTGGCTCGCATCCATTGAATGTGCTGAAAAAAGATGGGTATTATTTTGCAGTATGGGCGCCCAACGCGACCAAAGTAAGTGTTGTTGGGGATTTTAATAATTGGGATAACGATGCCCATACGTTATTTGTGCGGTTGGAGAAATCAGGTATTTGGGAAGGATTTATACCAGAAGTAAAGGAATACGATGCCTACAAATATTATATAGAAGGATATGAAAATGCGAAATTATATAAGGGAGATCCATTTGCCAATCATTGGGAGTTACGGCCGAAGACGGCTTCAAAAACAATTACCATGGATCACGACTGGAAGGATGCCGAATGGATGAAAGACCGGGGCCGGAGCAATGCACTGGATGCCCCATGGAGCGTGTATGAAGTACATCTCGGAAGCTGGATGCGACCTTATCCCTATAGTGAAGATTCTTTAAATTCTTATAAGCAAACGAGCGAATTGCTGATACCTTATGTAAAAAAAATGGGATTCACCCATGTGGAGTTTATGCCGGTAATGGAATTCCCCTTCGATGGAAGCTGGGGATACCAGGGCACAGGGTATTTTGCACCGACCTCACGGTTTGGCATACCCGTAGATTTTATGGAGATGATCGAAGCTTTTCATAACGAAGGCATTGGGGTAATACTCGATTGGGTTC
>JALZAJ010000107.1 GCA_030948465.1 Bacteroidota bacterium | reverse complement strand
CTTAAAACAAGAATTAAGAAATAAAAAATCTTCACTATAAAATATTTAGTCCAGGTTCTATAAAAAAAGTTTATAGATTTTTTTTCATTTTATTTTTAGCTAAAAGAATATTTCAGTGATAACCCTAATGCATCAAAATTGTGCGTAATATTTTCTGATGGATTTTCATAAAAAACTTTATCTTTTTTAAAGGTATCGTACAGTCTTACATAAGGTTCTATCTCAAAAAATAAATTACTGTTTATTGGAATTGCCACAGTTGCAAATAAATTTATTGTGTTCCCTGAGTATTGAAATTTCGACAATTTATTATTTGCACTTGGAAAAGGCTTTCCACCATTATATATCTTTTGAAAAGAACAATTAAAAATAATTTCTGCGCCGATTTTGTATGTTTTCTTTTTGGTAGAAATTATAGTATAGGCAACTCCGAGAGGAAATCTTATCAAATTGTAAATGTAATTCCGGGTGGCAGTACCTAACGGAATACTGTCTGTCCCTATATTTAAAAGTTGATGATCATAAAATTTTTTAAAATTGAATTTATTTCTAAAATATCCGGCACCAATATAAACGCTCAATTTATCGGTTAGATATTTATCAATTAATAAATCTATTCCATAGTTTAATTGGGTTGCTGTATGCTCTTTAAATTCAAACGGAAACCGGGCATCCTTAAAATCTGCTTTCTGAAAGTCAGATTGCAAAGAAATCCTTGGTGTGATAAAGAAACTTTTATTTTGTGCATTAATAGTAAGTAACAATGAGGTTAACAGACAAGAAAAGAAAAATTTAAAGTGAAATTTTTTCATTGTTATTGATTTTTAGAATGACAGCCCTTCTCACGCCTGCTATTCTCCAAAGCAAAAGAAAAAAAACCTGCTATTTCAAAACACTTTCCTCCGGCCGCACATTATACAATTTTTCATTCGCCGCTCTTAATTTATCCAAAGGCATCTTCATCACTTTTCTATCATAAGTCATAAATCCATTTACCTCACCTTCTACATCGGTTGTTTGTGTGTACACCGCAGCGGACAAACCTTGTTTAATCAATTCTTCGAGTTTATCTATTAAAGTATTGTATCGCATAAATAAACTGTCATTGCTTTTGAAACTTTGATAACCCCAGTTTCTTTCCTGCCAGGTGTGGCCCTCAACGGGCAAGCCAAGGCCACCAAATTCTCCGAGCACCAACGCTTTTTTTGCACCGAAAATATCAGGGCGTGGCATAGCAGGATCGGGATAATTATGCAGGTCTTCAATATCACCGACAGGATAAAAATTTCCGCCGCTTGCACTATTCACAAGCCTTGAAGGATCCTTTTGTTTTGTCCAGTTCGTGATCTCAACGGTTTTAAATTGTCCCCATGCTTCGTTAAAAGGCGTCCACACCACAATCGATGGATAGTTGTAAAGTGCATCAATTATTGCATTCCATTCTTTGCGGTAATACCCTTCGCTTTCAGGAGTACGTTCCCTATCTGTTGCCCGGCCAAGCACGCCGGGCCTGTTTTCCCAATGATTGCCGAGATCTCCGCTTGGCATATCCTGCCACACCAGCATACCAAGCATATCGCAGTAATAATACCAGCGTGCAGGCTCAACCTTAATGTGCTTGCGGATCATGTTGAGCCCCATTTCTTTGGTTTTTTCTATATCGAATTTTAAAGCGGCATCTGTTGGAGCGGTATATAATCCATCTGGCCACCAGCCCTGGTCGAGCGGACCGAATTCAAATAAAAATGCATTGTTCAGCATCATTTTTTGAATCCCGTTTTTGTCCGGGGCTATGGAAATTTTGCGCATGGCAAAATAGCTTTTTACTTCATCTACCACTTTACCTTTACGCATCACCGTTAGTTTGAGGTCGTAAAGAAAAGGATGCGATGGGGACCACATTTCAGGATCAGCAATAGAAAGTGTAACTGAAGTATCGGTACCATTTTTCTCAGCAACTTTTTCATTGCCTTTCCATGCGGAAACATTTATTTGATCGCCGGGTTGCAGGTTTTGTATGGATGAATTTACCGTAAGCGTTTTGTTATCGAGATCAGGGGTTTGCTTTGTGTAAGC
>JALZAJ010000101.1 GCA_030948465.1 Bacteroidota bacterium | reverse complement strand
TGGTGCAGGCCCTGCAGTAAAATAGGATTTGATAAATGTCCGCTTGGGCATTTTAAATGTATGAAGAAACAATCAATAACAGCGATGGCAGAAAGCGTGCATACTTTTGTAAAAAAATAGTCCTTGTAATCTTAACTTTTTATGTAGAAACGGGTTCTCATTTTTGCAGGGTAATTATGTGAAATGAAACCATACAGCATTCTTCTTTTTTTATTGATTGCCTTCTCTTTTTCAAATTGCTGCTATTCGCAAAAAGTAATTGTAAATGCAGTGATGGAGAATAAAAAAGCCAGCCCTGAAAGCGATACGATTTATTATGACTTTAACCGGCCGCTTACCTGGAACGATTTTAAAGGAAAGCCTGATGATAGTCACAATGGAGGCGCCGTTACTGCATCCGGTTTTGCGTTTGATTCACAAATGAAATCCGATGGAACGAACATCTATATCAACATAGGTGTTTACACATTTTTTACTAAAAATGATTCATGGAAAAAGCCAAATATAAATTCTGAATATCACTTGTTGCATGAGCAGCATCATTTCGATATTACCAGGTTGAGTGCGGAAAAACTGGCTGCAGAATTGAGAAAAGCTCACGTCACAAAAAATAATTACCGCACATTGCTTACTTCTATCTTTGATGCAGCTTACAAAGAAAATTCAGACATTCAAAATCGATACGATAAAGAAACCAATCACAGCATTGACGTGGCGAAACAACGGGAGTGGAATAGTACAATAGACCTCGCAATAAAAAAATTAAAAGACAGTGCTCTGGTAAAAAAATAATTTGTCTTTTATATTTTTCTTATTGTTCAGTAATATTCAAATATAATTATTTGAAAGCATATAGTTTCGCTGGGTGCAGTCCGGATTTTTGCTCCGGATTTAAAGGTTGCCAAACCTTAAAAATTGAGATTTTAAATTGAAACAAACTTGTTAAAGGCTGGCAACCTTCAGAAAATTTGACTGCACCCGTTTCTCATATCGCACCTGGTTTTAGCTCGCCCATCAATTCTTTTTTGTGAAGGACTAATTCTGTTAAACATGTTTTCAACCGGCATCTTTAAAATGTTGCAACATCTATTCAATCTGAATCAATTCGATGTTTCAGAAATGTTAATGCACAAGTCTATACGGGTCTAAAAAATGAAAAAAAAGTATATTGCGGTTTACAAATACGCAGTGCTAATGCTTGTACATGTACGGTTGCCGTTTTTTTATTTTTCAATCCTTTCTTTGTTTTTCATTTCAAATGTTCCGGCGCAAAATAATCCCGCCCTTTTTAAGTTATTGCCGGCATCACTAACAGGTATTGACTTTAAAAATCAGCTTTTTGAAAATGATACGCTGAACATTTTAAACCAGGCAAATATTTACAATGGCGGGGGCGTAGGCATTGGCGATTTTAATAAAGACGGATTAATGGATGTTTATTTTGCTGGTAATATGGTGTCAAACAAATTATACCTTAACAAAGGTTCAATGAAGTTTGATGATATTACCAATACTGCAGGTGTTGGCGGTGAAGGAAGGTGGTGCACGGGAGTTTCCGTGGTCGATATAAATGCAGACGGCTGGCCGGATATTTATGTATGCGCTTCCTTTGCAAATGATCCAAAAAAACGTACCAATCTTTTATACATCAACCAGGGATTGAATAAAGAGGGCGTTCCAGTTTTCAAAGAATCGGCTGCTGCGTATGGACTTGCCGATGATGGATTCAGCACACAGGCTTATTTTTTTGATTATGACAGAGATGGCGATCTGGATATGTATCTCGTAACCAATGAGATTTATGATCCGCGAACCCCCATACGTTTCCGGCCTAAGTTAACTGACGGCAGTGCAAAAAATAATGACCGTCTTTACCGGAACAATGGCAATGGCACCTTTACCAACGTATCCAAAGAAGCGGGCATTACTATAGAAGGGTGGGCACACGCTGCCTGCATTACCGATGTGAATATGGATGGATGGCCCGACATCTATGTGTCGAATGATTTTGTATCGAATGATCTTTGCTATATCAATAACAAAGACGGCACATTTACCAATCGCATCGAT
>JALZAJ010000093.1 GCA_030948465.1 Bacteroidota bacterium | reverse complement strand
TACAGACCGACCATGATCCCTTCGATTTCAAGGGGTTGAAATATGTAAAAAGTGTCGAAGAAAGTAAATCTCTCAATTACCTTAATGAACCTTGTGTAATCATTTCTGCCAGCGGTATGGCCGATGCGGGAAGAGTAAAACATCACATTAGTAATAATATTGAAAACAGCCGTAATTCCATTTTACTTACTGGCTATTGTGAACCCAATTCTTTGGGCGGAAGGTTGAAGTTGCATCCAAAAGAAGTTGGCATATTTGGACAAATACACGAAGTGCATGCGGAAATAGGTGAGATCAAAAGTATGAGTGCTCACGGCGATTATAACGATCTTTCTCAATGGCTTTCCTGCCAGGACCCGAAGCAGGTAAAGAAATTATTTTTAGTGCATGGTGAATACGATGTGCAGTTAGAATTTAAAAACCGATTAATTGGGAAAGGCTTTTTGGATGTGGAAATTCCGGAAAGGCATTGGGAGATTGGGTTGGGATAGATTATCAACGGGTAGCGAAAAAGCCAGGCTTTTTTATTTGTTACTTTTGCAAAAAAAGATAATAAGCAATGGCAAAAGTTGGAATAAACATATCGACAGGAACTTTACAGAAGGACGAAATAATAGTAGGGATTGATCTTGGAACCACAAATAGTCTTGTGGCAATAATTCATCCCGACACAAAAAAAGCAGTAGCATTAAGAGAACATGACAGCAGCTCGCTGGTTCCTTCCATTGTTCATTTTGGTGATGCGGGTGATATAAGTGTAGGAGAGCAGGCAAAAGAATTCCTAATCACAGAGCCGCAGAACACCATCTTTTCTGCTAAAAGATTAATGGGAAAATCTTATAATGATCTTAAGGAACGCAATTCTTTTTTTACCTATAAAATTATTGATGACGATGCTGAAAGACTGGTGAAAGTGCAGGTTGGGAATAAATTTTATTCACCTGTTGAATTGTCCTCATTCATTTTAAAAGAATTAAAACAAAGAGCAGAGCATATTTTAAAAACACCGGTTAATAAAGCAGTCATCACTGTTCCTGCATATTTTAATGATGCGCAGCGGCAGGCAACCCGTGATGCCGGAAAGCTGGCCGGTTTAGATGTGTTGCGAATCATCAACGAACCAACGGCTGCGAGCCTTGCCTACGGGATCGGACTCAACAAGGAAGAAGAAAAAACAATTGCAGTGTATGATCTCGGAGGAGGCACTTTCGATATATCAATACTGAAAATAAGTCATGGCGTTTTTGATGTGTTATCTACAAATGGCGATACCTATCTTGGTGGAGATGATTTTGATAATGCGATCGTAAAATTCTGGATACAACAGTCAGGGTTAAACGAAAAGGATGTGCAGACCGACAAAGAGCTTTCACAGGCTCTCAGACTTAAAGCAGAAGAAGCCAAGAAAGCACTTTCTTCCAATGAAAATTTTACAGCAACTCTTGGTGAGATGGAGTTGACAATATCGAAGACAGAATTCGATTCGTTGATAAAACCTTTTGTAGAAAAAACAATTTCTTCTTGCAGAAGTGCATTAAAAGATGCACAACTTTCAGTAAATGATATACAAGATGTAGTTATGGTTGGCGGATCAACAAGAGTGCTGCTGGTAATAAAAAGTGTATCTGATTTTTTTGGTAAAGCAGTCAACAACTCAGTAAATCCGGATGAAGTAGTCGCCCTTGGCGCTGCGATACAAGCAGATATTTTAGCAGGAAATAATAAAGAATTTTTATTATTAGATATCACCCCGCTCTCTTTAGGAATTGAAACCCGCGGCGGATTAATGGATGTATTAATTCCCAGGAATTCTAAAATACCTTCGACTGTTTCCCGGCAATATACTACGCAGGTGAATGGCCAAAGCGGGATGAAAATAGCGGTATTTCAGGGCGAAAGAGATCTTGTGAAAGATAACAGGAAGCTGGCGGAATTTAACCTGACTTCCATACCTGCTATGCCTGCAGGATTAGCAAAAGTGGAAGTAACTTTTTTAATAAATGCTGATGGTATATTGGTTGTAAAAGCTAAAGAGCTCAGGAGTGGTGTTGAGCAAAGCATCGAAGTGCAGCCACAATTTGGATTGACAGACGAAGAGGTTGAACAAATGCTGCTGGATTCAATAACGCATGCAAAAGACGACATCGCAACAAGAGCTCTGCTTGAGGCAAGAACGGAAGGGGAGCAGCTTTTAGAGACAACAGAGAAATTTATTCAAAAGAATTCAGACGAACTCTCACAGGAAGAAATGATAAATACCGCGAATGCAATGCAGGCGCTTCAGCTCGCTCTTACCATGGAAGATAAAGATTTGATACATGCTAAAATAGAAACGCTAAATGATATTTCGCGTCCCTACGCTGAGCGAATAATGGACCAGGCGATATCGAAAGCGATGCAGGGCAGGCATGTTTGATTATTTTAAAAACTTGTTGAGGCCGCTATAATATAAAAGTTGCTTTATACTATTTTTTAAAAATTCTTTTGCCTTCACTCTGTATTTATGAATAAACGTATCATTGGGTGCCGGCGCAAAAACAGTGTCGTGATATATTAATTTTTTTTCAGGCTTTGAAAAGAAATAAAAGTAAAATGATTTTCGTGTTATAGATGCCGGGCATGTAATATGGCTGTACCCGTGGTAAGAAATGTTATTACAAATAAAGAGAACGTACCTGTTAAACTTTGGTTCTATCCTTGTCACACATTTGTACTCGTGGCATTCCAGAACTCCAGGTAACCTCCCCCATTCTTCCTGCCAGTTTTTATTCAGAAAAATAATAAGGTTAAGCCTTCTTTGCCTTCTCTCCAGAGGATGAAGATTATAAGCAATATGAATATCCAAAAAGCTGCCATTGCCTTCCTGATGCAAGCCGGCACCGTAACGATCGTTTATTGTTTGCAGGCTATTTATTCCTGATATAATTTCAATATTTTTAACGAAGTTGCGTGAAGCCAGTTCGTCTCTTAAATTTTTGAAATTTACATGTAAGCTTTTAAAAGAAGAATGTTCGCCCTTATTTTCGTTGAGTCCATGATATAAAATATCCATCTGGGATAAAGAAGGGAAATTTTCTGATAATGATGCAGCTATTGAATACTCTAAAAAACCGTCTATACATACATAAGAAAAAGGATCTGCGTGTATGAACTGATGATTTAATCTTTGAAGGATATCCCCTTCAAAATTTATAGTTCTAAACATTCAACCTGTTTTTGTAATTACATATAGATAGCACG
>JALZAJ010000082.1 GCA_030948465.1 Bacteroidota bacterium | reverse complement strand
AATTTTTCTTCTATGGCCTTTAAACGATCTTGAAATTTTGAAAATTGTATCTGGTAAAACGTGGTATTATCTTCTACGTGCTGCACTTTATTTTTTAATACTTTAAGCACCTCCGGGTTTTCACGATAGTTAGATGCAGCCGTTGGGTTTTTATTAAATCCAAAAAAATATCTTTTGTCGGCAGGCAAAAATTCATAGCTGCTAACGATCATTCGATAGGCAAATATTACACACCCGATTAAGACGATCAAAGATACCATCCACCATATCCACATAAGCTAATACATTTAGAGATAAAAATGTGATACCAATATTAAAATTTCCGGAGATTACTTCTACAGGATTTTCAAAGGATAAGTACCTGACTGATATGCCAGGTAACAGGATTTTATAAGCACGGCGTAAAATAAGCAATATTATCCGCTTACCAAAGTACCTACTTTCTCGCCGGTTACTACCCGCAATAGTGTACCGGGAGTATCCATATCAAAAACAATGATGGGCAGTTGATTTTCCATGCATAATGTGAAAGCAGTCATATCCATTACTCTTAAATTCTTCGTTATACAATCGGTAAAAGATATCGTTTCAAATTTTTTAGCTTCCTTATCTTTTTCAGGATCGGCAGAATAGATGCCATCTACTCTTGTTCCTTTTAAAATAACATCCGCTTTTATTTCAATGGCGCGTAAGGATCCTGCTGTGTCTGTAGTGAAATACGGGTTGCCGGTACCAGCGCCAAATATCACTACCCTGCCTTTTTCCAGGTGCCTGATGGCGCGGCGCCGGATGTAGGGTTCCGCAATTTGCTCCATCTTTATGGCGCTTTGCAACCGGGTATAAACACCCACTCTCTCAAGGCCGCTCTGCAGTGCCATTCCATTAATAACAGTTGCCAGCATGCCCATATAGTCGCCCTGAGCCCGCTCGATGCCGGTTTCGGCTTCGTTCATTCCCCGGTAAATATTCCCGCCTCCAATTACAATAGCTACCTGCACACCCATTTCTGTAACTAACTTAATATCCTGGGCATATTTGGATATTACTTCAGAATCAAGGCCGAAATTATTTTCTCCCATTAAAGATTCACCGGAAAGCTTGAGAAGAATTCTTTTAAACTTAGGAAGCATGTGGCCGAAGTAAAATTTATTTCGGGGGCGAAGATAATGGAATTATATAATGAATTCGCCCGGCTTTAGAATACTTCTTTTTTTAAATTAAAAAGAGCCGCATTTGCGGCTCTTAAAATTAAATGGATGTATAAAAATTAAAGTATTTGTTATCCCAATGCCACTCTCTTGAATTCAGTGACTTTTAAATCTGCGTCTATGCCTTTCAGGTAGTCTGCCACTGATTTATTACTGTCTTTTACAAAAGGCTGTGCCAGCAAGGTGCTTTCTTTAAAGAATTTATTGATCTTACCCATTGCAATTTTTTCGGCCATTTCCGCGGGCTTTCCTTCTGCCTTTACCTGTTCAATGGCAATGTCTTTTTCTCGGGCTATCGTTTCTTTAGGAACTGAAGCGGCATCAACGGCAATAGGGTTCATAGCTGCTATCTGCATGGCAACATCCTTTCCGGCTTCTTCAGCTTCTTTATTCAAACCAACCAAAACACCCATGCGATAAGAACCATGTATATAAGCAGAAACAAAAGGAGCGTCAATTCTTTCAAATTTTGAAACGCTGATTTTTTCTCCGATCCTTGCAACCTGTTCGTTTAATTTATCTGTTAAGCTTTCACCATCCACCATTAACGCATTCAAATCATCGGCGCTTTTAATGTTTGCTTCAATTACTGCATCCATTATAGATTGTGCAAATGAAATATATTCTGAATTCTTACTTACAAAATCGGTTTCACAGCTTACATTTATTATAAAGCCGGTTTTATTATCAGCAGTTGTTTGCGCAATTACCACGCCTTCTTTTGCTTCCCTGTCTCCGCGAAGGGCTGCTACCTTTTGTCCTTTCTTTCTTAAATAATCTATTGCTGCTTCAAAATCTCCATCAGACTCCGTTAAGGCTTTACGGCAATCCATCATTCCTGCCCCTGTTTGCTGACGAAGCTTATTAATATCTGCTGCTGTTATTGTTGTTGTACTCATTTAAAATATTTTTAAAATTAAATAAATCATGTTGTAAGGAAGATAACATGATTTACTGTTGAAATAATTATAACCAGGTGATTTACAAAACTACCTGCGGCCTCCTGGTCCACCAGGCCTGCTGCCACCTGATCCGGGGCCAGTCACACGGCGCTTTTGTGAACCTGCGGGACCACGGCCTTTTCCGCCGGCGGGACTTCCGCTTCCCCTGCGACGATCTCTTTCTTCGTCGGTGCCGACATCGAATTTTATCTCGCTTGAATCACGCTCTTCATTTTCTTCATGGTCTTCATCCTTTTCCGCCTGTCTTTCAGCAAGGCCTTCGGCAATTGCTGCAATTATATAATTTACAACGATGGCGATCGATTTTGTTGCATCATCATTAGCAGGAATGGAAAATTCAACTTTGTTTGGATCACAATTGGTATCTACCATTCCAAAGGTTGTGATGTTAAGACGTTTCGCTTCTGATAATGCGATGTGTTCGTGGCCAATGTCCACTAAAAATAATGCGGAAGGAACCCGGCTGATCTGGGCAATACCACCCAACACTTTTTCCATTTTATCCTTGTCCCGGGTGAGAGTCAATCGCTCTTTTTTGGTAATGCTGTCCAGTGAACCATCGTTAAGCAATTTTTCAATGCTCTGCATTTTTTTCACACTTTTACGAACCGTATTAAAGTTGGTAAGCATTCCACCGAGCCAGCGTTCTGTAACGAAGGGCATATTAACGCGTTTAGCCGCCTCCGTTACTATTTCTTTAGCCTGCTTTTTCGTTGCAACAAACATTATTTTTTTACCGCTTTTGGCGATAGACTTTAATGCAGCGGCAGCCTCTTGCAATCCTTCAACTGTTTTGTTGAGATCAATGATGTGAATACCTTTTTTCTCAGCAAAAATGTAAGGTAACATTTTAGGATTCCACTTCTTCTTCAGGTGACCAAAGTGAACTCCTGCTTCTAAAAGCTGCTGTTGTAAAGAAGTATTATTTTCCATTTATTTAGTATTATTAGATTGTTTTTATTAGTTGTATCAAGTATCAAAGTATCAAGTAGTGAGTAGTGAGTAGTTAGTAGTTAGTATTAAGTAATTAGGCATCGGCTTTTCCTGCTACCTGCTACTAACATCCTGCTACCGGTATTATCTCTTACTGAACTGGAAGCTTTTCCTTGCCTTTTTCTTCCCTGGCTTTTTACGTTCCACCGAACGGGGATCACGCGTAAGTAAGCCTGCGTCTTTCAATGCCGGGCGATATTCAGGATTTACCTGCAGCAATGCCCGGGCGATACCCAGTTTCACAGCTTCTGCCTGACCTTTTACTCCACCGCCGGTTGCATTGACTACAATATCAAATTTATCAGCAGCCGCAATTGTTTTGAACGGCGCCTCCACCTGATTTTGAAGATACACGAGGGGAAAATAAGTCTTGTAATCCTTTCCGTTTATGGTGATGTTTCCATCTCCTTTAGAAAGGAAAACTCTTGTCACGGCAGCTTTTCTGCGACCAACTGCATTTTTTTGTTTTTCCATTTTATTTATATTTTCTCCCCTTCTTTTAAAGAACTCCTTTTTGCAGGGGAATTGAGGGATTTAGAAAGTTAACGATTGGGGCTTTTGCGCTGTGTGAGGATGTTCTGACCCAGCATAGACATAAAGTTTTTTGTACATTTTACGGCCCAGACGATTTTTCGGTAACATGCCTTTTATCGCCCTTTCAATCACTGCATCCGGGCGGCGTTTTAAAAGTTCACCGGCAGTTTCCTCTTTTTTTCCGCCGGGATAACCGCTGTAATTGATGTAAATTTTATCATCCAGCTTTTTCCCTGTAAATTTTACTTTATCGCAGTTAGTAACCACAACAAAGTCCCCACAATCAACATGAGGCGTATAATAAGGTTTGTTCTTACCACGAAGAACGGACGCTATTTTAGCGCACATGCGGCCAACGGTTTGATTAGTGCCGTCAACAACGT